>DQCH01000108.1:0-1912 GCA_003545155.1 Candidatus Acetothermia bacterium | reverse complement strand
GGAAGGGTTGAGCGACCTAACAGTTATCAACAGGCTTTCCGTTTGCTCGGCAACGATCTTCAAGGACGATATGCCGATCGACTACGAAGGAAACCTCGGAAGGTGGCATGGTTATGGAGTAAGGTGTTCAAGAGAAGAGATCGATTCCCTGCAGCAAAAGCTACAGGAAGAAGCGGAGGTAATATAGCCCTCCGGCGGACAATAGCGCGTTTGCAGTGTTCCACTCATGTTATGCTAAGGTAAGCCCTGAGGGCGCATTAAGCTAAAGAGGGCTAGATCACCTTCAGTGCAGCGCGCAGCTTGGCACTGCGAGCGCGGGGATTCTTCGTGATCTCCTCTGATGAAGGGCGGATCGGCTTTCGGGTGAGGATCTCCGCCTCGACCTGCTTATCACAAACGCAGACTGGGAAATCGGGTGGACAGGTGCAGGAAAGCGCCTTGTAGCGAAAGAACTGCTTAATGATCCGATCCTCCAGGGAGTGAAAGCTGATCGCTGCCATCACTCCGCCCGTCTCAAGGGCTTGGAAACCGGCCTCGAGGCCCTCCTTCAGGTTCAAAAGCTCCTGGTTCACCGCAATTCGCAGCGCCTGAAAGGTGCGCGTTGCCGGATCGATCCGTTTTGGATGGAAGCGCTTTGGGATCGCCCCACGCACAACCTCAGCCAAGGCTTGCGTCGTATCGATCGGGCTTTTCATGCGGGAAGCAAGAATCGCGCGGGCGATCCGCTGTGCGAACCGTTCCTCACCGTAGTCCCTCAAGATGTGTGAAAGCTCCTTTTCTGAGGCTTTATTCACCAGATCGGCGGCTGTTAACCCCTGCGAGGTGTCCATCCTCATGTCCAGTGGACCGTCCCACCGGAAGCTGAACCCACGAGCGGCACTGTCAAGCTGCAAAGAGGAAAGTCCGAGGTCGAGGAGGAATCCAGCGATCTTCTCGATCCCTAAGTGTGCCAGGTGCTCCCTGATGTCGCTGTAATTACCGTGGATCAGATGGACCCGCTTACCGAATGGGGAGAGGCGTTCCGCAGCGATCTTGAGTGCCTCTTCGTCGCGGTCGATCGCAACGATAGTAAGCTCATTTTCAGCTTCGAGAAGGGCTTGCGTATGCCCTCCCAGGCCGACAGTGGCATCGACATATACCTTGCCTGGCTGCGGGCCAAATATGCGGACTACCTCCGAACATAAGACCGGTCGGTGCAATGGTTCAGCCATCTTTTTCTCCCAGGACCGTTTCTAACTTACTTAAGAAGGAAGAAAACGCCTCGGTCGTTCGCTCGTGTAACCGGCGGTATGCCGCTTGGAAGGGGTCCCGTTGGGGTGGAAAGTTTAACAGTAAAAGGACCTCATCCTGTGACGGGAACGAGGTACACGGTATTTGTGGCCCATCGACTGATCTCACCTCTTTGACAAACTGTTTAACTTTCGGGGCATCGGCGATGGCGAGCATCGGTGTCCCCAGTCTCAGGGCAAACTCAAGCGGGTGCAGGCGTGATGAGATAAGAAGAGCAGCGCTTGCGATCACCTCACTCGCCTCCTCAACAGAGTCAGGAGAGGTGATTTGGCATGGGAAGCTTAGCCTGCGCGTGATCTTTTCGGCAAGGGGAAGGTCCTCTGCGGGAAAGAACGGGAGGAAAATAAACATGGCGCTTGTATCTTCATGCACTCGATCGATCAGTTCCACCGACTGCTCGATCAGTTCTAGCCTTGTAGCAGTGCCAGGATCCTTGAGCGAAAGAACGATCCGGGGTGGCTCATTCGGCGCTGGCGTTGGCAGTTGTGTGGTAGGAGGAAAGAGGAAGAAGAGATCGCCGTCCAACACGCCTTTGAGCCCTATTCTTTCAAGAAGATCGAGGCTCCTTTGATCGCGACAGCCTATGTAGACCGCTTTAGAGAGTGCATAGTGGGTGGCTCCT
>DQCH01000124.1:12172-12447 GCA_003545155.1 Candidatus Acetothermia bacterium | reverse complement strand
GTTCGCCTCTACGAGGAAGGGAAAATCTACCGCGGTGAGCGCATGATCAACTGGTGCCCACGTTGCCAAACCGCCCTTTCCGACATAGAGGTGGTCCACTACGAAGAACCGGGCAATCTCTACACTATCCGCTACGCCCTAAAGGATTCTTGTGATGTAATCGAAATTGCCACCACCCGACCGGAGACAATGCTCGGCGATACCGCGGTGGCAGTGCACCCAAACGATCCAGCGCACGCTCGCCTGATCGGAAAGACTGCAATTTTGCCCCTTCT
>DQCH01000124.1:0-12044 GCA_003545155.1 Candidatus Acetothermia bacterium | reverse complement strand
CGATCAATATCCTAAACGGGGACGGAACGCTAAACGAGAACGCCGATGCCTATGCCGGTCTTACTGTAGAAGAGGCACGCACCCGCATGATCGAGGATCTAAAGACCGCTTTAGTTCTAGTGAAGGTAGAGCCGTATCCACACTCGATTGGGCACTGCCAGCGCTGTGATACCCCAGTGGAGCCTCTCATCTCCAACCAGTGGTTTGTGAGAATGAAGGAGCTTGCCGCCCCGGCGATAGAGGCTGTTCACTCAGACGAGGTCATGTTCATCCCTAAAAGATGGAAGAGGCTGTACTTCGACTGGATGGAGAATATCAAAGACTGGTGTATCTCCCGGCAGCTATGGTGGGGTCACCAGATTCCTGTCTGGTATTGTCAGGCCTGCGGCGAGACGATCGTATCCCGGGAGGACCCGGCTAGATGCCCGGTATGCAGGAGTGCAGAGATCCATCAGGACTCCGACGTTCTCGATACATGGTTCAGTTCTGCCCTGTTTCCATTCTCGGTGATGGGCTGGCCCGAGGAGACGGCGGAACTTAACTACTTCTATCCAACCTCACTTTTGATCACTGGATTTGATATCATCTTCTTCTGGGTAGCGCGGATGATCATGATGGGGATCCACTTTATGGGAAAGGTCCCATTCCGCCAGGTCTATTTCACCCCACTCATTGAGGATGAGCACGGGATAAAGATGAGTTCCTCGCGGGGGAACATCATCGATCCTTTGGAGGTGAAGGATAGTTACGGAATGGACGCATTACGCTTCACCTTGGCACAGTCTACCTCCAAGGGACGCGGGATGCGGGTGGCGATGCGCGACATCGAGTCAAGCCGGAACTTCTTAAACAAGATCTGGAACATGGCCCGCTTTGTCCTTCTAAACCTAGGGGATGAGCGGCCGGGGCTTCCCGCCGAGATCTCCGAGTTGGAGGACCGGTTCATCCTATCGCGACTGTCAAGGACGATCTTAACGATTCGCGCGAACCTCGATTCCTATAATTTCAACCTCGCTAGCGAGTCCTTGTATGCCTTCATCTGGCATGACTTCTGCGACTGGTACCTCGAGCTCGCCAAGGTGAGGCTTGCCTTTAAGCAAGATCAAGCGGTGAAGGGGATCCTCTACCACGTTTTAAAGGAGATCTTAAAGCTCTTGCACCCATTCGTTCCCTTCATCAGCGAGGAGATCTGGCAGATCCTTGGTGAGGAACCGGTATCCCTTTCCATCGCCGCCTTTCCGCAGCCGGCGACGAGTGATTCACAGGTTGAAGCAAAGATGGCGGCCTTTCAGGAGGTGGTCAACGCGGTCCGGATGATCCGTGCCGAGTTGAATGTTCCCCAAAACGCACGCCTTAAGGTCCTAGTACGGACTTTCAACCCTGAGCTATCGGCGCTTTTAGCTCGCAAATCTCAGGCGCTTAACGCCCTCGTTGGCGCGGACGAGTGGCAAATCAAAAAGGACATTAGTGCCCCTCCAGGTTCGGCCCGGCAGGTTCTCACTGATGCAGAGCTATTCGTCCCCCTCACCGAACTGATCGACATTAACGCAGAGTGCTCCCGTCTGCGTAAGGAGTTAAATCAGGTAAAAACCGAATTAGCGAAGGCCATGAGAAACCTCACGAACCCCTCGTTTCTCGAACAGGCACCGCGTGAGGTCGTAAAAAAGGAGCACAAGAAGCAGGAGGAGCTCCTCGCTAAGCAGGAGCGACTGCAAGCGAACCTTACCGCGCTGGAGGAGTAGATGAAATATACCGAGGCCCGCTTTATCTTAGATGGTCTTCCCTCTCTTAAAGTAAAGCCGGGTCTTGCGCGTATCAACCGTCTTCTTGATGTGCTGGACCACCCGGAACGTGCCTTTCGCGCAATTCATATTGCTGGGACAAATGGGAAAGGTTCGGTTGCAGCAATGCTCTCTAGTATCCTTTTGCAGGCTGGCTACCGCGTGGGGCGCTTCACTTCTCCTGACCTGATAGACTTTCGCGATCGGATCAGCGTTAATAATCGCTGGATCAGCGAGGAAGATGTTGCGGGGAGAGTAGAGCAGATCCTTCCAGTCTTAAAAAGCGCAGAGGATCGGCCGACCCTCTTTGAAGTACTGACAGCAATCGCCTTTGCCCACTTTGCAAAAAGTCGTGTAAAGCTCGCTGTGGTTGAGGTAGGGCTTGGAGGGCGGTTTGATGCCACGAACGTTTTGGATCCTCTCTTAACGATTTTGACTAACGTCGGCCGCGATCACCTCGCCCTCCTGGGGGAGATGCTTAAACAGATCGCTTGGGAGAAGGCTGGGATCGCCAAGGCTGGCGTCCCCTTCCTCGCGGGGGAACTTTCACCTGAGGCGGAGGAGATCATCATCAAGGAATGTGAAAAGGCGCGAGCGCCTCTTGCTCGCTGCGATCCGGTGGCAGTGGAAAGGATCGCCTTTGACTGGAAGAGGACAACCTACCGAATCGAGGCAAGCGATCTTCCCGAAACGATCGACCTCGCCCTTCTCGGGGGCTATCAGGGCGAGAATCTAAAGATCACTTTACGAGCGGTGGAACTGTTGCGTAAAGCCGGCTTTATTTTATCTAATGATGCCGTTGCCGCTGGTCTGACCGATGTTTCCTGGCCCGGTCGGTTCGAAGTGATGAAGCTTAATCCAACGATCATCCTCGACGGCGCACACAACCTTCCAGCCGCACTGGCCTTGGCCAAAGATGTTAAGCGCTACGTTCCGAAGCGCCTGCATCGCCATCTCCTGTTCGGGATCCTTTCCGATAAGGAGGCAGAGGCGATTTGTCACGTCCTCTTTCCTCTGTTCACTAAGGTAACCCTCACATGTTCGCAAAGCCCACGCGCCCTCCCGCTTGATCTTCTGGCTAAGATTGCTTCATCCTTAGGAGTTGAGTGTAAGCAGGCTCCCTCTGTGGAAGAGGGGTTGATCAGTGCGCGTAGTTGTCTTGAAGCTCAAGATGTACTCTTTGTCACCGGTTCGCTCACCGTGCTACGCGAAGCCAGGCCGATTTTGATGGAGGTCCCGTGTCGACCCTGATCAAGCAGGTTAGAGCTGACGGATTGCCACGTCACGTGGCTGTGATCATGGATGGGAACGGCCGCTGGGCTAAGGCGCGAGGCCTTCCACGCGTTGCCGGTCACCAGGCCGGGGCCCAGGCGGCGGAGCGACTTATCCGCTTCGCTGGAGGAAAGCTTGGCCTCAAAAACCTGACCCTGTTTGCCTTCTCCACCGAGAACTGGAACCGCCCAGCAGAGGAGGTTGACTTCCTGATGCACCTCCTTGACCAATTCATCACCGAAAAGTTGAAGGAGTTCATCAGAGAGGGAGTCCGGCTCATCGTCTCCGGCGACCTAGGAGGGCTTCCATCCCAGATACGAGAGACTGTCAGAAACGCGATCGAACAAACGGCACAGAATGACCGACTACTTCTGAACGTAGCCCTAAACTACGGCGCCCGACAGGAGATCGTCCGCGCCTGTCAGAGGGTCGCCTCTGCTGCAGTTGCAGGGAAGCTCAACTTAGTTGAACTCGATGAAAATTCCTTCGCTTGCTTCCTCTATACCGATGGGATTCCCGATCCTGACATTATCATTCGAACAAGCGGGGAGATGCGCCTCTCCAACTTCCTTCTCTGGCAGGCAGCCTACGCCGAGCTCTATTTTACTGGCACCCTTTGGCCGGATTTCACCCCGGCCGAGTTGCTTAAGACCATCGCCTCATACCAGAAACGAGAACGCCGCTTCGGCGGTGTAAGGAATGTCTAGGCAATGAATGTGATCAAAAGGTTAGTCAGTGCACTCATCGCAGGGGGGATCGTATTTTGTGTGCTTTACGTAGGCACGCAGTTTGAGTCACAGTGGATCGTGGGGATCCTCATTCTCGTCGTAGCCTACCCTGCCGCGGTGGAATACCTGCAACTGATGCGACGACTGGGAGTTCCCCTCGCCGCACCGGAATTTCTCATCTGGATACCGGTGCTAATCTTCAGCTACGTCGTCTTCGATGGCCGCTATGGCGACGTCACCCTCCTTCTGGCGATCGCCTACCAGGTGCTGCGCTACCTGGGAAGCATGCCGCATCGAAAGGGGTTTCTGCAGGCTGTGGCCGGGGTGTTCGGCCTCCTGTATATTCCCTGGCTGCTACGTTTCTTCTACCTCATCTACGTCAGCGGGGTGGTGGACAAACCGTATATGGGCGCGGCGCACGCGCTGGTCATCCTCCTCATGGTGTGGGGCTACGACAGCGGTGCCTACCTCGCCGGGAGCTTGCTGGGGAAGCATCACGCCTTTCCCAGCGTCAGTCCGAAGAAAACGTGGGAGGGCATCATTGGTGGGTTTATATTGACCGTCGGTGGTGCCGCGGTTGGGGCAACGCTTTCCCCTGTGTGGCGACAGTTCGCCTTTTGGAAAGGCTTCCCTCATATTCTTGTCGTTTCGTTCCTCGTTGGGTTAGCGGTCCAATTGGGCGACGTCTTCGAGTCAAAGCTGAAGCGAGCCGCCGGGGTCAAGGACTCAGGGACGTTTCTCCCTGGCCATGGTGGGGCTCTAGACCGAATTGATGGGCTCTTATTTGCCCTGCCCGTTTTTTTCTTCTATTATTCCTACGTGCTTTTCCCGCGTTTTATGTAAGCGCAACCCGATTGATTCATGCTGGCGTCCCCTATAACATCGCTGTACGATGAGCCTATTTCTGCGGTCGATCTACCTCTCCTCGGGGCTTTCCCTCTTATATATCTTCCTCCTCTACCGAAGTAACCCGCTACGGCGGCTGCCCACAACAACGGTGACGCTGATCTTCGTTCTGGGAATGGCGGCGGTGATTCCGGTCGTTCTGATCCGCTATCTTCTCCCACTGGGAAATACCACGACCCCTTTCTCCGCCTATGTGACCGCGGGGCTAATCGAGGAAGGGATCAAGTTCTTGGTGATGGCATGCACGGTCTGGCAGCTTGGTTTCCCCGACCTCGCTGAGCCGATCGACTTTGCCATTTACTTCGGGGTCTTGGGGGTGGGTTTTGGGATCTATGAAGACTTCTGGTACATTTTTAGCGGTTCCTACGAGGTGTGGACAGCCGGTGACATCGGACGGTTTCATGAGGTATTCCGGGTTGTTGTTCTTGCCCGCACCTTCCCCGGCCACATTTTGTTCAACGGGCTTGCTGGATACCTCGTCGGTCACGCGCGCTTTCTTCGAATGTGGCGTGCGCGGCTCCTCTGGCTTTTTTTGGGGTTCCTCTTTGCAGTAGCCTTGCATGGCTCATTCAACCTGATCGCAAGCACTGGGGGCACTATCCCCCTCCTTTCTTATGTTCTCCTGCTTGTTGGTCTCTTCCTCCAGCTGCGTCGGGCGGCACTCGCCCGCTCACCGTTCCGGGCGTTGATCTACATGATCACGGAGGGAAGAGACAAGTGGCCGTACCCGCGACCGCCGATTGATTACCTGTTCGCTGAGGGCTTCTCCTGGCCTGGGAAGAACAAGGGTGGTATGTTCCAGGTCTACCCGGTGGTATTATCGCTTCTCATCCTCTACCCACTCCTGGTCGCGGCGGTCTACTTGGCCAATCGATTTCTCATCTGGGTGCTTCCTGTTTGAAGTGCAAGGGCGGCCAAGCTGGATCGCTCGACCGCCCTCTCCGGGTGGTGAAAAAGATGAGGGGGTTTCTTCATCGCAATCACTATAGCAGATCCCGCTACGTTTGTCGGTAATGTATATTACGCAATTGCTGAAAGGAACGGTGTAGTCTATATAATCTTGGCCGAAAAATGGGTTTTTGCTGAGGAAATTTTACTTAAAATTGGGGCTGTCTCCCACCGTGGTCCTTATTTGATTGCTCTTATCTTGGCATCGAGGCCTAAAGCGAATTCGCTAAGTTGGGAGTTCACAAGAAGCTGTGCGGCATCGATCCGCAAATTATCTCTCACCCTTAAGTACGTTTTGCACGGTAAATACTATACTATTCATTTCATATATTGGATGGAAACAAGTGGCGTAGTGTCCCGTTGCGGGCGTCTCTCCCACAAGTACGGAGTGCGAAAAAGCGCATGAGAAACGGATCTTCGAGATTACCGTCATAAATAGGTGACGAACTTCCTCCCGGTGCCCTATATACCTTTTTTTCAGGCTTTCAGGTTTTTAAAAAAACAAGGCCGTTCCCTTAAGATCAGTAGGGATCTGGAACGCGGGCAATTTTGAGTGCTGTGAATAGACTTGGCTTCTTCCGCTTGACATAGCAAGACCAAGGGCTGTATTATGCGCTAAGCGTATACAACAATGGCGAGGTACAAAAGCGCTTTTATCCTGTAAGAATTTGAGGATATTGTCAGGCTTCTCCCCGCAGAGGAGGTAAGGAGGAGTGGAACAACGATGGACCCCCCACGGCAGTGAGGTGATCGATCCAACACTCCTCCAAGGCTTAGCCATTCTTTCCAAGGCCAATGGTCGATCTGTAGTCGAGGAATTAAACAACGCTGTTTCGGTCTACCTTGCCCAAGAATTACCTTTGAAATTAGGGGAGGATGGGCTGGCTCTACTCATTGGAGAAATGCACGAGAGGGGACAAATAACGCGGGCATAAAGCCCGGTCCACGCTTGGTTTTCGGAGACTTCCCATTACTCGTCAGTTCCTTAGTTTTGTAGGAAGGTGGGAGGTTTTGTGGATCTAGCTTTTGATTACGAAGGCAGCGAATGCTCCGTAGAGACGAGCGATGCGATTCTTGTAGAATGGCAAGACTTTACCTCTGTCAACTTTGTTGTATCACCAAGTCTTGGTCTTACCTCGTGAATGCTTAATCGTAAGCATGGTCGCTACCGGATTTGAATGCTTCAACGATCGTCTCTGCCATATTATCGCGAGTGGAAAGCTTAACCCGGAAAAGCTCAAGCTCCTGATGAACGCGGTGTGCCAGTGGGTGGTCAGTGTGAGCGTGGGTGGAGATCAAAAGGTGTCTTGAGCTTGCCAGCGCTTTCTCGACTGCCTGGATAAACGCGGGCGAGCATAGTTCCATCGGCGCAATCTCATCGATTACTATCAGATCTTTTTCCAGAACGGCACGACGGATCGCCGCCACTCCAACTTCTTCAAGGTCGTGTAGGTTGACCGTGTACCGGCCTATTTTGGGACCTTTGCCTTGATGCAGATGGGCAAGAACGCCGTTTCTGTCGGTGGCAATGTCGATGACGGAGAACCCGACACGATGGCCGCACTTGCGAATCTCAGCGGTTAACATCCCCCCTGCGCTTAAGGGGATCCGATCGAGGACGCGTTCGATCACCGTTGTCTTTCCTACCCCCGGTCGCCCTGTGATTGCAATTCGCACCTTGACCGTCATCTTGCACCATTCTATCCTCTCCTTCGTGGATGAGAAAGGAACTCTCTTACAGATAGTGAAGACCGAGGTTGCACTTCACCCGCGGATGAATCCAGGAGATCTACAGAAGCTGGTCTATCAGGCGGTATTTGGGATTGATCACCTTTTAAGGGATCGTCGGCGCTTTCAAGAAGACTTGAAGCAAGGATGGAAGGGAATCAACCCCGCGGGAACGGTCGGAGAAAATCCGTTGCAGGTGATCGACCCTGCCGGAAAGACGGCGCGGCTCCACCTTCGTCCGTGCAAAAAGCGGGGAATGGAGCTTGGGAAGCTCACTACCTTTCTTGTCTCACAGTCACTTAAAAAGGGGAAGAAAAAACGCTTCGACCGATTGTGGGCCCTTGCGGGCGAGCTGGCAAGGGAGGGTGGGATACCGTTTGCTGTGGAGGAGCTTGCTGGACTTTGCTTCCCGATATTCCCTCCTCACCACAGCCCTGGATTTGGGTTTTCTGCCTATCGGGTGATTAATAACGTTACGCAGCCTGGGACTATTGCCTGGCTCAGGCGGGTTCAAGGGAAAAGATGAGAGCTAAGCCTGTTCGCAAGATCGCTCATCTAGACATGGACGCCTTCTTTGCCGCGGTGGAGCAGCTCGACCATCCTGCCTATCGAGGGAGGCCGGTGATTGTTGGCGGGCTGGGGCCGCGCGGGGTCGTAGCTACTGCTTCCTACGAGGCTCGCAAGTATGGAGTGGGGAGCGCGATGCCGATGGCCAAGGCGCGCAAGCTCTGTCAGGACGGGATTTACCTTTTGCCGCGCTTCTCTCGCTACCAGGAGATCTCCGCGCAGGTGCGCGAGATTCTGTATGCCTACACGCCTCTTGTGGAGACGATTTCACTCGATGAGGCGTTCCTCGACCTGACAGGAAGCGAGAGGGTGTTCGGCCCGGCGGAGGAGATCGTCGTGGAGATCAAACGCCGCGTACGGGATAGGACTAAGCTCACCTGCTCGGTTGGCCTTGCTTCCAATCGGTTTCTGGCCAAGCTTGCCTCCGA
Source organism: Candidatus Acetothermia bacterium (assembly GCA_003545155.1). Taxonomy (GTDB): domain Bacteria; phylum Bipolaricaulota; class Bipolaricaulia; order UBA7950; family UBA9294; genus UBA9294. The sequence continues at coordinate 3,686 of DQCH01000124.1, read as the reverse complement.
ACTCAATAAACCAGATGGCCTGGTGGTGATCGAGCCGCAGCAGGTGCAAGGACTCCTCGACCCCCTTCCGGTGGGGATGATCTGGGGAGTGGGGAAGGTGACCGAGCGGCGGCTGCGTGGTCTCGGCTTTTTGAAGATCCGCGATCTGCGAGAAGCACCGCTTGAGCTTCTAGTGGGTGAGTTCGGAGCGACCGGAAGAACCCTCTACCGCCTTGCCCGCGGAGAGGATGACACCCCAGTGCAGCCAAGCCGGGAGGCCAAGTCGATCTCCCGCGAGGTGACCTTCCCCCAGGACATCCGCGAGATGGCAAAGATCGAGAATCTCCTGCGGCATCTTGCTCGCGACGTTGCGGCGCAGCTGCGTCAGGAGAAACTTCAAGGAAAGACGGTGCGGATAAAGGTTCGCTTCCCTAACTTTCAGACTATCACTCGTCAGGTTAGTGTTGGAGTGGGAACTGACTCCACCCATATTATCGAAGGGTTGGCCGTCGATCTCTTTCACCGCCGCGTGTCCCTCAAAGGCCGCGGGGTGAGGCTCCTCGGGGTGGGGGTCGGTCGTTTAAGCGAGGCAAATATCCGTCAACTCTCCTTATTCGATAAGGAGGAAACATTCCTTGAGGACACCCTCGATGACCTTACCGCGCGGTATGGGGAGAAAATCGTGCGCAGAGGCGACGAGGGCTGGTAAGTCGGAACGGACATCCCTCACTCAAGCAAGGGAAGGATTCAGTTGTCAGCCTCTTATCGTTATCCTACTTTCTTTAGACGAGGTGATCCGCATGAAACAGTGGCTGCTTCTTTGTCTTGTTTTGCTCCTTTTTGGCACGACGGTAGTGGCGATGCCCCTTTGTAACTACCGCTCCCCCCGCACGGATATCTCCGATTTAGCGATTAGCTTCTCTTACCATTACTACAACGATCCCTATGGGTTTGCTGACTATGATATCGACACCGGGCAATTGAAGGTCGACTATACTCGCCTGTTCGACTCACCTGAGTTCGGGTTCGACATCGCCGCGAAGAGCGATATAATGATCTCTGTATTGAGCCTCTCCTCATTTTTGACAACGGCTGAAGGGAACTTTAAGCGCTATTTCTCGCCCGAAGTCCTCTACTTTGGCTTTGCCGGGGCGAGCGGGAAGAGCGCCTCCTCCTATAAGACGATAGGGCTGGCGGTGAAGCTTGGGGTCGGTTACGGCCGGTTTACCGATGTCACCCCCCTCGCTAAGGCGATGAAGATCGACGCCTATCTAGTGAAAAAGGGAAGCATCTCCAGGCATCTGGATAATCTCGACCTAGAGGCGATCGCGTACGAGATTGACAGTATCGCAACCTACGAAACGTTAGCTGACCTGCTAGATGTGCTTCAGGAGATCATAGAGGGGACCGGGTTCATCAAAGTGGGGGAACTCGACGCACTCGATATCTATGAGATAGCGAGAATCATCGAAGACGAAAGCTACGTCCGCTATTGTGGGGGGGATTTAAAGCTTGGTATCGGCTACGAACTCTTGGATCCATTGGGCGAACCGAACGACCTTTTGGGTACAGTGTCGTTTAACTACGCCTTTACCACCACTCCACAGGTGCAGTTTCTCGTCCAGGGGGCCCTCTCTACACTTTCCGGATCGTATGATATCCTTCGCACTCACGAACTAGAGATCACTCTGGGGTATGATTATCTTATTGCCAAGAGGGTCACTCTCTTCTCGTCCTACTCCTTTTCACGGCAGATGTGGGACGGCACCCCCACCGACATCCATAGCCTGTTGCTTGACTTGGTATTGACCCCTGTCGAGTACGCGCGTGTGACCCTGGGCATACAATTTAGACATGAGCCCTATTTCTTGGAGTGGAGGCAAGATATCGAACTTTTGATCAGCATGGACCTTCTGTAGCTTTAAAGGCATCTAAGTGAGATGCGATTACCTCGCGCATAAGGTCATCAAACAGGAGTTTCTGTGCTCGAGGGAGTGGAAAATATTCTGCTGCCATGATCTCGTCGGGATTCGGGGTTGGCTTGCCAAAGAGGGAGATTCGGTAGAAGACCATGATCCAGTGAAGGTGGCTTTTTCTCCCTAGTTTTGCTTTGACGTCGAGAAGCCCAGTGATCTGCGCCTCGACGTCGAGCTCTTCTCTCACCTCGCGTAGGAGGCCTTCGCGCGGCGTCTCTCCAAAACGGAGAAACCCACCGGGTAGCGACCATCGTCCCTTAGTCAGGCCACGGCTTCCCTTCACCAGAAGGACGTTACTCCCTTTAAGGCAGATCCCCTCGACCACTATCCGTGGCATCCCGGCGTGCACTGCCTCTCGCACAAGCGGAGCTACACCAGGGAGGCCGATGATCTCATCCTTCCCCAGCCACTCATGAGGGTGTTTCTCAAGTTTCGGGCTACAGAAGATAACAGGGGTGCTCGTGGCAAGTGGGGCGATCTCCTGTAGCGGAAAAGGGATCTCCTCTTCTCGAGGTAGATCGAGGGTCCCCTCCCTACTGACCAAGAACACTTTCCCGTCGCTTTCGATGTAGTAGCGCATTACCCTCCGTTTCCTATTGTACGCCTGCGGGGTAGAGATTTCAGGGCTATTCCGTAGGTTGCACCTTCCCTTTGTGGAATGGATAATCCCCACAGCCAGGGAACAGTCCGGTTACAAAGGACGAACAAAAGTAGTTCAAGAGTTGCTAAATAACGGGGTGTTGTGATTAGAACGGTAATCTGAAAGGAGATACATGTCAAATCCGACCTCTCAAGATTCAGAAGAAAAAACGGTGGGGATAGATTCGTTCCGCACCTTCACTTCTTCTTCAGCAAGCGTTATCCCTCTCTTACAACAGATCCAGAACCGATACGGATACCTTTCGGAGAGCAACTTAGAGCATGTTTCTGAGTATACGCATGTCCCGTTAAGTTCCATATACGGGGTGGCTACCTTCTATTCGCAGTTCCGTCTTTCTCGTCCGGGGAAACACCTGATCCGCGTTTGCCAAGGGACGGCCTGCCATGTTCTCGGAGCGGGAAAGATCATGGCGCATTTCCAGGAACAACTGGAAATAGAGGAGAATGAGACCACAACGGATGGGCTATTCACCCTTGAAAGCGTACGTTGCCTTGGGTGTTGCAGCCTTGCCCCGGCGATGATGATCGATGATGAGACGTACGGGCGTCTGACGCGCGATACGGTGGATGAGATCCTCTCCTCGTACCGCGAGCAGGAGGAAAGATGAGCCACGTAAGTGAGATAAGAGTGGGGTTAGCAACCTGCGGGATCGCTGCTGGCGCTGAACCGGTGTACTCCGCCTTTGAAAAGGAGCTGGCTGCGACTAATGCATCGGTAAAGCTGAAGCGGGTCGGGTGCATCGGTATGTGCTACAACGAACCGCTGGTCGACGTAGTTTACCAGGATGGCAAGCTATCCACATACGGACACGTACGGGTTGAGGACGTAACACGCATTGTAGAAAAACATGCCGTTGGCGGGCAGCCTATTCAGGATCTCCTCGTTGCTACCGATGGCTTTTTCGATAAACAGGTTCGCATCGTGCTCGAAAACTGCGGTTTAATTGACCCCGAATCGCTCGACGAGTACCGGGCACACGCAGGATACGAGGCGTTGAGGATCGCCCTCACTGAGATGACCCCGCAACAGGTGATCGAGAAGGTGACTGCCTCTGGGCTGCGTGGTCGTGG
>DQCH01000088.1:1447-11822 GCA_003545155.1 Candidatus Acetothermia bacterium | reverse complement strand
TCGTTTGAGATGTACTCGAAGTGCGGGGTTGCCCCGCGGATCACCGCAGCGAGCGCGATCACCCCATCGTAACGACCGGTTGTGGCCATGTGTTTGGCTGCCTTTGGCACCTCGAACGCCCCTGGAACCCAACAGACATCGGTTGACTCCTGCGGCACGTTCGACCGCCGCAGCCTGTCAAGCGCTCCTTTAAGAAGCCGCTCGGTGATCAGGTCGTTGAACCGGCTGACTATTATCCCCACTCGCAGGCCACTTCCATCGAGTTTTCCTTCAAACGTCTTTCCCATGTTTGCTCCCTCCTTTGCAACTCCCCCTGTCTTGTGGTCGATACCACCTTATTCTAAACGTTTGTTAAGCGGTGACCGAGTTTTTCTTTTTTTGTTCTTAGGTAGTAGCGGTTGTACTCGTTCGGTGTGATCTCGATTGGGACCTGCTGTGTAATCTTAAGGCCGTAGCCAGAAAGGCCGACGACCTTCTTGGGATTGTTGGTGAGGAGTCGAATCGTAGAAAGTCCCAGATCAGACAGGATCTGCGCTCCGATTCCATAGTCGCGCAGGTCGGCCTCGAAACCGAGCCGTTTATTTGCTTCCACGGTATCCAACCCCTCATCTTGCAGTTGGTAGGCGCAGACCTTGTTCTTCAGGCCAATTCCTCGCCCCTCCTGGCGCATGTACACGAGCACCCCACACCCTTCCTCCTCGATCATTTGAAGGGCCCGATGGAGCTGATCACCGCAGTCGCAGCGCAGCGAGCCCAGCACATCGCCGGTGAGGCACTCGGAATGGACCCTGACCAGCACGTCTTTCTTGCCGGCGACCTCTCCCTTAACCAGGGCGACGTGCTCCGCATCTTCGATGGGACTTGTGTAGCTATAAATCTTGAAGTCTCCGTATTTGGTGGGAAGGTCGGCGATGGCTACCCGTTCGATTAAGCGCTCGTGGCGCTTTCGATAGGCGATGAGATCGGTAATACTGGCGATGGAGAGGTTGTGCTTCTCGGCGAAGGCTTCCAGTTGAGGGAGGCGGGCCATGGTCCCGTCGTCGTTTAAGATCTCGCAGATCACCGCCGCTGGCTTGAGCCCGGCGATCCGTGCCAGGTCGACCGCTGCTTCAGTATGTCCAGCACGTTTCAGGACTCCTCCTTCGCAGGCGATCAACGGGAAGATATGGCCGGGGCGAGCAAGGTCCTCCGGCTGAGTCTCATCACCGAGCACTACCTGGATGGTATGCGCGCGGTCATGAGTGGAAATCCCGGTTGTGATCCCATTTTTCGCGTCCACCGACACGGAAAAATGTGTGCCGTGCAAAGCGGTGTTCTCTGGACTCATTGGGGTAAGAGCGAGCTTCCGCGCACGGAGGGTGTCGATTGGCATGCATATCAACCCGCGGCCGTACTTTGCCATGAAGTTGACCGTCTCCGAAGTGACATGTTCCGCAGCTGTCACCAAGTCCCCCTCGTTCTCCCGGTTCTCATCATCGACCAGGATTAGTATCTCGCCGACACGAATCCGCTCTATCGCTTCCTCGATGCTAATGAACACGTCTTGTCATCCTCTCTACATACTTTGCCAGGATATCAAACTCGATATTCACTGGGTCTCCCACTGAAAGGCCCTGCAGGTTCGTCGCTTTGAACGTCTTTGGGATTATCGCGCAGCGGAAGGTCCCGCCGGTCACCTGAAACGGGGTAAGACTGATCCCGTCCACTGCCACCGCGCCCTTCTCTACTATATACCGGCTAAATTCAGGGGGGTAGGAGAAGGTGAAGTTCCGGCCCTCCCGCTCACGGACGATTGCCTTTACCCGGCCGACCGTATCGACGTGCCCAAGCACAATATGGCCGTCGAGGCTCCCTTCCGGGCTCACCGGGAGCTCCAGATTCACCCGTGTGTGCGCCTGCAACCTGCCCAAAGTGGTACGTAAAGTGGTCTCCTGAGAGAGGTCAGCGAGGAAGGCCTCGCTCGCCAGTTCGCGAACGGTCAGACATACCCCATTGACGGCGACGCTTCCTCCCAGGACCAGCCGATCGCGAAAGCCGGAAGAGACCTCCACCTTAAGGGTACTCCCCCATTGCTGTTTAAGCAGGCCAAATCCCTGAACAATCCCCGTAAACATCGACACCAAGGAGTGTACCTCACCTTTAAATGGTTATCAACGAAGTTGCAAAGGGTCAAACCCTGAGATACCCTATCGCAAGGAGGTCATCGTGCGTAAAGGTCTTGTATGTTTGGTGTTACTGTTGCTCTTTCTTGCTATGGGAGGAGTTGCCTGGGGAACCCAGAAGGGGTTGACCTATCAAATTTACAGGCGTGGAGATTATAAGGAGATTGAGGTTAAAACCGCGCTGGCGAGCTACGTCTTCTCCGAGGACGGCGGAACACTTCGGAGTGTCTATCTCAACTTTGCCCCCTACGGCTCTAAAGTGGTCGAGCTCGTCCAAGGAACGAGGACCGATCCCAAGAGCCTCGAACGGCAGTACGTTGCCGACACCCTCTTCCCCTTCTCTGTCCAGACGGAAGGAAAAGCCGCCCTGGGCACTTACACCCTCTCTGAGCCACAGCAACCGTCCCCTGACAAGTTGATCATCGAGTTTCAAGGCGAAGTGGGGGGATTTAGACTTATCAAGTGCTTCACAGTTCATAATGACCCTTATTACACAATCGACATCGAGGTGGCTTTAGAGAACCAAATGGAGCAGGAGTTTCTCATACGGATGTCGCTAGGTGACTACATATTAAAGGAGAAGGGGCCATCGCTTGTCTACCAGTTCGACGGCAATCCGGGTGAGAGCCTCCTTGCAGAAGGCTCGTACGCCTCGTTCGACGGGCTTGGTTTAATGGATAAGACCACGGTTTTCTTCCTCAAGACAAGCGCTGCTTCTGGTGTCACTCCGTTTATGGAGCGAACATCCGCGGGAAATCGCCACTTTGGCGTTACTCTATCTGTTGGCCAGGGCTCCACCTCCTATTTTTTCTCCCTGTATGGAGGGCGCCGACGGTTCCTGCTGATGAAGGCTGTTGGGTTGGGAGAGCTCGACGCTCCGGGGAGCGCAGCCCGGATGATGATCCCAGTGATTCAGTTCCTCGATCTCCTCTACCGCTACACCGGGAACTACGGCTGGTCGATCATCCTATTTACTCTTCTGACGCGTGTGGTCCTGTTCCCGCTCATGCGCAAGCAGTATCACTCGATGGCCAAGATGCAGAAGCTGCAGCCGAAAATGAAGCAGATTCAGGAGCGGTTTAAGGATGATAAACAGTTGCTGCAGCAGAAGCTAATGGAGCTGTATAAGCGGGAAGGAGTGAACCCAATGGGAGGGTGTCTTCCCATGTTCATCCAGCTTCCAATCCTCATCCTCCTGTGGAAGGCTATTCTCTACTCCGGTGAGCAGATCCACCTCTCCCCCGGGTTTTTATGGCTCTCCGACCTTAGCCTGCGCGATCCTTACTTCATCCTTGTAATCCTCACCACCCTGGTGATGATCCTTCAACAGAAGCTGATGACCCCGATGACGACCGGGGATCGTGGTGGGAGCCAAAAATACATGGGGTATATCTTCCCAATCTTTATGGCTATCTTCCTATATAACTTCCCAGCCGGACTATGGCTCTACTACCTGCTAACAACGCTCCTTCAGGTGGGGCAACAGTACTTCGTCAACTGGGAGATGGCGCGAGCGGAGGAGGGAGCGGTCACTGTCCCTGCTGTGGAGAGCCCGGCGACCGCCGAGGATGACCAAGAGGGCGATGGAGACGGTCAAGAGGGAGATTGAGGCCTACCTACGGGAGCTCCTTACCATTCTGGATGAGGAGGCTACCTTCGAGATCGAGGGAGATTCCTGCGAGGAACTTTACATAAACCTCACCGGGAGCCTCTTCTCCCTCCCGGAGGAAAGATCAACCCTGACTTCTCTTCAACACCTGCTGCGTGTCTACCTGTATCACAAGACCGGAAAAGACTGCGGGATCATCATGGATATTAACGGGGTGGTGAAGCGAAGGCGGGCCGACCTGATCCGCTTTGCTCTCACAACTGCTGAATCTGTCCGCCGAGAACGCAAAAGGATCCGATTGAATCCGATGCCTGCCCACGAGCGACGGACGATCCACATCACTCTTGCAAACTTCCCGGGTGTGAAGACCTACAGCGTTGGCCAAGGCGAAAGGCGGCGGGTGGTCATCGAACCGGACGGGGCGTGATGCAGGAAGATACAATCGCTGCCATCTCTACCCCCTTGGGAGAAGGCGGGATCGGAATCGTCCGCATGAGCGGTCCACAGGCACTCACGATCGCGGAGACGATCTTCCATCCTAGTGGCAGCTTTGGGGCGCCCCTCTCTCACGCTTCAAGCTATACACTTCACTATGGGTTCATCGTCGCGCAAGGGGAGAAGATCGATGAAGTTTTGGTTTCGGTGATGCGCGCTCCGCACACCTACACCCGCGAGGACGTGGTGGAGATCAATTGTCATGGCGGGATCGTCGCCTTACGCGCTGTGCTCGACCTCGTATTAAAGAAGGGAGCACGACTCGCAGAAGCGGGAGAGTTCACCAAGCGGGCGTTTCTGAACGGTCGCATCTCGCTTGACCAAGCTAAAGCCGTCCTTGAGATTGTGAGGGCAAGAACGAAACTCGGGCTGGAGGCGGCGGTCGATCAGTTGAGCGGTCGCTTCTTTGAGGCAATAGCCGCCATCCGGGAAAGGATCGGAGGGCTCCTTGCTGAAGTTGAGGTGAAGATAGATTTCCCGAACGTGGAGGCCGAAACAGAGGATGCTCTTCCCGCATTAACTGAGCTTTGCGATCGGATCGTGATGCTTCTTAACCAGGGAGAACAGGGGAGAATCGTACGCGAGGGACTCACGGTCGCTATCATTGGCCGACCAAACGTGGGAAAATCAACCCTGCTAAACACCCTCCTTGTTGAAGAGCGGGCGATCGTCACCCCAATCCCAGGCACGACCCGCGATACAGTAGAGGAGGAAGCAGCTATTGGAGGAGTTCCAGTCCGTTTCATCGATACCGCTGGGCTGCGCGAACCGACAGACCTGTTAGAGGAGGAAGGGGTGCGGCGGACAAGAGCAGCGATCGAGCGTGCTGATCTCCTCCTTCTCATACTCGATCGTAGTGTTCCGCTTACAAAAGAGGACGAGCGTCTCTTAGAGAGCGGTTGGGAGATACCGGCTATCTTAGTTCTCAATAAGTGCGACCTCCCGCGGGAGTTTGGATCAATCGAGCCGGATTTCTGCGCTGGCACCTACGAGATATCGGCCAAGAGCGGCAAAGGGGTGGATCGGTTAATACAAGGGATTCTCGATCTTCTCCTCGGCGGACAGCTTCCCCGCCGGGGCGCGATCCTCCTGCTTGATACTTGGGAACGGGACCTCCTCCGCCGCACGAAGATCCTTCTCGATCGTACGATCGATGCTGTCCGGACCGGTTGTTCTCCGGATATGATCGCCGAGGAGTTGCGCGCCGCCTATACCGTGGCTGGAGAGCTCCAGGGGATCGATGTAAGCGAGGATATTCTCGACCGGATCTTCTCCCGCTTCTGCGTGGGGAAGTGACACCTGTCTTGATAGTAAAGGACAGCGCGTAAGGTTCTCTTAAAGACGCAGGTCCTTCTGTTTTCAGACAAAATTGTTAGGATAGAAGGGTTATGTTATCCGTGTTGCTTTCATCAGCAGCAGGAGGGTTTCTCCTTCGAGGACAGTTTCGCCGTATACGCTTCCTTCTTCCCGCTTTTGTCCTCTTTGCCGCTGTGGGTGGGAGAATCGAGCTTCTCGGCTTGGCAGTGGGGCTGTTGATCCTCCTGGTTAAGGTTCCGAAGAAAGGGGTAGCTCCATGGTTGCAGTGGATTGCCGCAGCACTCGCTGCGACGCTATTGGGTTTTCGCATCCAATTTGTCACGAACCCAGCCGGTGGATACGTGTATCTTAACTCAGTTTCCATACCGCTCACCGTCCTCTGGGTCCTTATCATTCTTCGCTCGCGAGAGGAGCTGCGTCGGACGTTCCCCCGTCCTGCTCTGCAGATCATGATCGATCTTCTTCTAGTCTTAAATGCTGCCTTGCTTGCACTGATCTCTGCGCAGACGCAGGCTTCACCGATCGCGTTCTACCTTCCTTTCACCCTATTGGGGATAGTGCTGGCAACCGCGATCGCTGCTTATAGGGGAGAGAGCCTTCCTCCACTTCATCGTACGGTTGCCTTCGGTCTGGCACTATACGGGGTCAGCGGGGTGATGAAGGGGCCGATTTCCCTCTCCCTGCTGGCGCCACTTGCCTTGATCAGTTTTCCTATTATGACGACCTCCCAGGCCCTCCTAGTGCAAAGCCTGGCGGGAGTTCATCCCAAGCTGCTCCCCCGCTGGTTCAGCGAACGTGGCTACACGCAAGGGTCCTTTTCCTTCCTTTTACTTCTTCTGTCAAGCGCCCTCGCCCTTGGTGTGGTTTTGGCAGTCCACTGCTCCCCAACTCATGGCATGCTTGTGGCGGGAATCGTTCCCGTATTAATTGTGGTGCACCTCTCTCGGCGCAAAGTCTCTACTTGGCTTACCAGGCGCTGGGCCGAGGGAATTGGCGATCGGAGTTTCCTGTTTGACGTGGGGTTTCACAATCTAACGCTTCATGAAGCGGTAGCCCGGGCTGAGCGAATGCTCTTTGCACGCGAACGCTCACACATGATCGTTACCGTGAACAGCGTTTCGCTCCTTAAAAGTAGGAAGGATCCAACCCTTCTTGAGATCTACAGGCGTGCCGATCTGGTGACTGCCGACGGAGTGGGGATCGTATGGGCATCGCGCTTTCTCGGTTTACCACTCAAAGGACGGGTAACCGGAATCGACCTTGCACAATCCCTTCTTAAGCGGGCGAGTGTGAACAGCTACCGCGTCTTTCTCCTTGGCGGCAGAAAAGGAGTAGCTGAGAGGGCCGCGCGTCGGCTGGAGAAACGTTTTTCTGGCTTGGACATTGTTGGAACCCACCACGGCTACTTCGAGGAAGCTGCAGGGTTGCTCGCGGCGATAAAGGAGGCGCACCCGCAGATCCTCCTTGTGGGGATGGGGGTGCCAAAGCAGGAGCGCTGGATGCTAAAATATGTCAAGGAGCTATCGGTTCCCTTGATGATCGGAGTCGGTGGGGCATTCGATCTCTTTGCCGGTGACTGTCGCCGCGCTCCGCTGCGCTGGCAGCAGTTGGGTTTTGAGTGGCTGTACCGGCTCCTCCACGAGCCGCGTCGGATCAAGGAGGCATTGGCGATTCCACACTTCATTGGTAGGGTTCTTGCGGCGCGGACCGCGGTCAATCTATCAACCTTTATCGATCTTCCAGGAGTGGAGATTTAATCTCGCACCAAGTCGACCACTTCTATCTGTACAGACCCCTGCCAGTCGTCAAACCCCGCGTGGGCGACGAGGGAGGCCCCATGTGCCTCCTTGAAGGTGTCTATGTGCTTTCCCATCCGGAAGGCAATGAACGGGAGTAAGAGCCCGTTTTGCGACACTTTCCCCTTGAGGTGCTGCCGTCGTGCCCCGACTAGGGAGAACCCTGTGAATGAGCAGTCCTTAAAGAGGAAGAGCGGCGCAGGGTTTCCTGGGCCATAAGGAGCGAGCGAGCGGATATTAGTGTGGAACCGCACGTTGATATCTTCTGCGGCGACTCTCGCGTCGATGAGCCTCATCCCACTGGCTAAGTAATCTAGTCCCTGTTGGGCAGCATAATTAAGGAGCCGCCCGCGCAGTTCGGGAAGGGCCTCGTTGGAAACAGAAAAGCCAGCTGCCATTTGGTGTCCGCCATAATGGAGAAAGAGGTCAGAGTGCGCCTCAAGGCAGGCCACCATATTGAACCCGTTCACACTCCGGCAGGAGGCACGGCTTACGCTGTCACCTTGGGAGATGATGATCGCAGGTACGCCGTAACGGTCAGTCAGGTTAGAAGCAGCAAGCCCGAGGATTCCCTCGTTCCAGTACTTTCCTGAGAGAATGATAATTCTATCCTTCTTTGGATCGACGCCATCCTCGGCCATCCGCTCCTCTGCTTGGGATATCAGGTCATCTTGGGCGATCTCCCGATCGCGGTTATAGTCAAGCAGAATTTCCGTCAGGTACTCGGCTCGCTGTGGAGCCCCGGTGGTAAGTAGTAGAAACGCGACCTTGGGATCCCCAGCTCGGTTTGCTGCGTTTAACTTGGGAGCGATGATGTAACCGATGTCGGAGGTGGTGAGCTTCTTCGTGTTAATCGATAGTTTGTCCATCAACACGCGCAAACCGAGGGATGATCCCTCTTGGCGGGCGATGAGGTTAAGCCCCTCTCGCACCATCGCTCGGTTCTCTACTTCTCCTCCCTTGGCTAATGGAACCAGGTCAGCGACTGTTCCCAGTGCGACGAGATCGAGGAGATGATAGGGTGTAGGAAGGTCAAGTCGCTCGTACAGGGCGCAGATCAACTTGTAGGCGACCCCCACTCCAGCAAGATCCAGGTTGGGATAGGTTTCGCCCCGACATTGAGGATCGATGATAGTTATGGCCGGTGGGAGAACCCGTGGCGGGGTGTGATGATCGGTGACGATGGTGTCGATACCAGACTCACGGAGAAGGTCGATCTCCTGGGCATTGGAAACCCCACAGTCGACCGTGATGACAAGGGTAAACCTCTCTTTTATCACCCGGTGGACAAACTCACGTGACAGGCCGTGACCACACCCCCGGTCTCCTACGTCCACCTTGATCGTTCCCTTGGGAAGGAGTGGGAGTAGGCCCTGGTAGAGGACAGCTGCTCCGGTAAGACCGTCGACGTCAAAATCACCATGGATAAAAAGCCGTTCCCTATGTGTGATCGCTTCGATCAACCGGGAGATTCCCGCCTCCATTCCAGAGAGGTCAAACGGCGAATGAAAATTGTGGAATCCAGGGTCGATCAGTCCCTGCCAGTCCTTCCCACCACGTCGGGCAAGGAGAACAGCGAATGGGCGGGCACAATCAAGAGACGCCTCGATTTCCCGGGTTAGGGCATCATCAGGGAGGGGAGCGATTTTCCACTCCCTTTCCTTCCAGATGAGAGATTTCATTTACCTTTTTTTGCCCCGCCAGCCTTGAGAGTCCAAGCGTAAAGAATTGGATTGGCGATGTACATCGAGGAGTACGTTCCCACGATGACGCCGATCAGAAGCGCCAGCGCGAAGCCGCGCAGGACCGATCCACCGAACAGGAACAAGATGATCACCGGGATGAAGGTGGTGAACGAGGTGTTTAGAGTCCGGCTCAATGACTGATTAACACTGCGGTTGATGATATCGAAGATCGATCCTTTTCTGTCGAGCTTGAGATTCTCGCGGATGCGGTCGAAGATGACGATTGTATCGTTTAAGGAATACCCCACGATTGTCAGGAAGGCTGCGATCGTCGCCAAGTTTACCTCCACCCGGAATATGGCGAACACCCCCAGGGCGATGACCACATCGTGCAGGATTGCGGCTACTGCTCCCACGGCGTAGCGAAGGCGGAATCGCCAAGAGACGTAGACCAGGATGACAACGATAGCCAACAAGACCGCCTGCCAGCCCTTCTGGGCGAGCTCGCGGCTCACCTGCTGGCCGATTGAGCGGCGGCTGATCTCCTCCACCGGGAACTGTGCCTGTAGGGTTGTCACGATCCGGTCGATGAGGTCCCGATTGGCTTCCACGTCGAGTTGGGTGGTGATCACCTTGGTGTTCTTCTGGGCGACGTCCTGTATCACGCTCTTGGAGAGGTCAGTTCTTCCTGCGGAGATCTTGGCCAAGACACTGCGCAGGTCGGCGGTTTCCACCGGTTCTTTGAACCTGACTGTGAACTCGGTTCCGCCGGTGAAATCGATCCCCGGGTTCAGCCCTCGCACCTGCGGGATCAGAGTAAGGATGCTGACCGTAACAAGAACTAGAGAAATAGGAACGAAGTACTTCGCCTTACCGAGAAAATCGTAGTGCCGCATGCGAAGCCTCCTCTTAAAGTGCCTTTACTTTCTTCATCCACCGCGATTTGACCCGGCTTGCCTTGTTTTTGTGGATCGCGTGGCGCTTGGCCGCCTTATCGGCCGCCTTAGCGAGCTGGGGAAGGAGTAAGCGAGCCTCTTCCTTCTTACCGGAAGCGATGTGTTCCCTGATCTGCTTGACGACCCGCTTTAGGGCCGCTTTTCTCGCGCGATTGAGCCCCCGTCGCTTCTCACTTTGCCGCAAGCGTTTCTTGGCTGAACGAATATTAGGTATCTCTATCACCTCTGGACCGTAATCATTAGTTGTATCGTTGTGTACCGCAGAATCTTACCGGATGCCCGGGTTGGAATCAAGCTGCCGGTAACCCTTGCACACATCCTGATGATGGGAGATGACCTACTACTCACCTTGCGG
>DQCH01000088.1:0-1332 GCA_003545155.1 Candidatus Acetothermia bacterium | reverse complement strand
AAGAAGTCTTTGTTGACCATGCATCGACCCGCAGCTATGATGAACAGGTTTTAAGGCGTCATTTTTCATGAGGGGGCAATTTTAGTGGAGCAGATCGTCAAACGCGACGGCCGGGTGGTTTCTTTCGACGAGGCCAAGATCACGGCCGCTATATGGAAAGCGATGCGAGCAGTGGGTGATCCCGACGAGAGTGCCTCCAAGCGGCTGGCGGAACGGGTTACCCAACTCCTCGATGAGCGGTTCGTCGGGGAGCTTCCTACGGTAGAGGAGATCCAGGATCTGGTGGAGGACGTGCTCATCGCAGCGGGGTACACGCGCACGGCCAAGGCCTACATTCTTTACCGCAAACAGCATGCTGACCTGCGTGATATAGGTGGGCTTTTAACAGAGCCTCTCATAGAGAATTACATCGATGACCACGACTGGCGGGTACGTGAAAACAGCAACATGAGCTACTCGTTGCAGGGGCTTAACACTCATATTACCGACAAGGTAATCTCGCGCTACTGGCTAAATAAGATCTACCCGAATGAGATTCGTGATACACATGAACGTGGCGATTTCCATATTCACGATCTGGGAACGCTTGGCGCATATACATATTATGGAAAAGAAGTAATCGTAACAAGGGTAAACGAGCGAATAAAGCTTCTGTCCTTTGAACGACTCTTTAACGACCTACCGGAAGAGGCAATTCCTCTCAACAAAGCAGATGGAGCATACGCGAAATATCCTAGTGACGACGTATATGTTCTCGACAAGAGCGGATGGACTAAAGTGGTACAAGTTACGCAAAAAAAGAAGCAACGCCCCATGCGTTTTATCAAGAATCGTGGAGGCCGAAGTGTAATTGTGACCGATAACCATCCGATGATCACCCAAGAAGGGGAAAAAGAAGCGCAAGAGGTCAATGGAGACGATTCTCTTTTTACGGTTGATTTAGAACGTCTCTTTGAACAAGAGAAGCTTTTCTCCGTTGGGACTTTGGACTTCTTGGAGCTTTTTCAGAAGTACGACTGGGGGGGTGACGCGCGCTTTTACGACGGCGTTCCCTTGGAGGATCTCGATGAAGGTGCTCGGCTTGACGGGATAATCCACACTCAATCTTTTACTGCGCCTCGCCACGTTCGCCTTACAGAGGATTTCGGCTATTTTTTCGGTTTCGCCTTAGCCGAAGGATTTATCTCTTATAATAAAGGTAGCTCACAGAGAATCTCTTTAACGCAGAAAAATAAAGAGCCTCTGCTCCAAGCCAACAAGGGGCTCTTGGACAATGGAATCTCTGGGTGCCTTATTCGTAAGGGTGAGAGATACGAGCTGCGGGTTAAGAAT
>DQCH01000028.1 GCA_003545155.1 Candidatus Acetothermia bacterium | reverse complement strand
CGGGGGACCGTTGTTCCGATGACGGTTATCCAATCACTTAGGCCGGTCTTCCCCCTTCCCCGTTGGGCTCATGTTGACGAGTTAATCGCTAGCGGAGTCGAGCGAGCTAATCGGTCGCTTCCCAAGAAAGCTTCCCGTTGGGCAAAAGCGTTCGCCTTCGCTGATAGGATGCTTAAGGTCTACGATCGGCTTCCATTAAAGCCGTTCCGGAAGCGGGCGATCCAGGCAGCGGAGCGTTGGATCCTGGAGCGCCAGGAGGAGGATGGCTCTTGGGGTGGGATCCAGCCGCCGTGGGTCTATTCTCTGATTGCACTTCATGCCCTCGGCTATAAGATGGACCACCCAGTATTGAAGAAGGGACTGGCCGGATTCTATGGGGAGAAGGGGTTTGCTATCGAAGATGAGAAAACCTTTCGGCTGCAATCGTGTCTCTCCCCGGTTTGGGACGCCGCGCTTGCGATGCTTGCGCTAGAGGACGCCGGGCTTCCCGCGGACCACCCGGCTCTTGTAAAGGCTGGCGAGTGGCTGCTTGATGAGCAGATTTTTGCTGATGGCGATTGGCAGGTGCGCTGTAAGGGCCGACCAGGCGGATGGGCTTTTGAGTTTGCCAATGACATCTATCCCGACACCGATGATTCAGCGGTGGTGATGATAGCCCTAATGGGAGCCAAACTTCCTGCAAGAAGGAAAGAGCAGGCCTTCGACCGTGGCCTTGGGTGGCTGTTGGCGATGCAGAGTCGGGGCGGCGGTTGGGGGGCTTTTGATCGGAACAGCACCCGGACACTGTTGCGCAAGATTCCGTTTGCGGATTTTGGGGAGATGATCGATCCGCCCTCGGTCGATGTGACGGCCCATATCGTCGAACTGTTGGGAAAGCTCGGTTATCGCAAGGGATTTCGGCCACTCGACCGTGCACTGCGCTACCTTAGAGGAGAACAGGAAGAAGATGGCGCTTGGTTCGGTCGTTGGGGGGTTAACCTCACCTACGGTATCGGCTGTGTCCTCCCGGCACTCGCCGCGGTCGGTGAGGAGATGGATGCTCCCTACGTCCGTCGTGCGGTCGACTGGTTGATCGCCCATCAGAACGAGGACGGTGGCTGGGGGGAGCGAATCGAGGGTTACGCTGACCCCAAGTGGCGAGGCAGAGGACCATCCACCGCCTCACAGACCGCATGGGCGCTCCTGGGATTGATCGCCGCTGGCGAGACAGAGCAGCCGGTCACCCATCGGGGGATCGATTATCTGATCAGGACACAGCGGGAAGACGGTGGCTGGGATGAACCGTACTTTACCGGCACCGGCTTTCCGATGGATTTTATGATTAACTATCACTTGTATCGGGACGTCTTCCCGTTGATGGCTCTTTCCCGTTACCGTCGGGCGTTGCAAATTGAATGATCGGGTGATCGGATGACTGGAAGACTGGATGATTGGGGGCTTGAGAGATTGAATGATCAAATGATTGATAGATTAGGAGATCGCGGTGTTAAATCACTCAATCACCCAATCACTAAATCGCTCAATCAATTACGTATGGAGGAACCGTGGAGATCGTGAAGGCAAAGGTCTTCGGCTTCTGTTTTGGGGTCCGCCGAGCAGTACAGATGATCGAGACCGAGCTCGATAAAAATGCCTCCTTATGTACCTTGGGAGCGATTGTCCACAATACCCATGTCGTTGAGGCTCTGGCGAGCAAAGGGGCTAAGTTGGTGCAGAGCCTGGATGAGGTCCCCCCAGGTGGGGCGGTGGCGATCACTGCGCACGGGACAGGAGAGGAGGTGTACGAAGATATACGTAGGCGTGGCCTGCGCCTGATCGATACTACATGCTCGATCGTTCGCCGCGCTCAGCAGACAGCCGCTGCTTTGGTAGGTGACGGTTTCTTCGTTGTTCTTTATGGAGAGGCGGAACACCCTGAAGTAAAAGGGATCCTTTCCTGGACCCGCGGACAAGGGGTGGCCACTCAAACATCAAAAATCGATGTTCCACCAGGTGTCAAGGGAATCGCGATCATCGCTCAAACCACGAAGAATCCGAAGCTGTTCGCTGAGTTTGCGCAACAGATCACCAAGGAACAGATTAGCAAAGTCCCAGAGATTCGCATCATTGACACCACCTGTCCGGAGACCGGCCGGAGGTATCAGGCTGCCAGAGAACTGGCGCAACAGGTGGAATCTCTCATTGTGGTGGGGAGCCGCTCCTCGGCAAATACGCGTAAGCTTGCTGAGATCTGTCGTGAAACAGGAATCCCGACTTACCACATCGAATCAGCGGCCGAGATCGAAGAGGCGTGGCTTACCGGGGTTAACCGGTTTGGGGTGACTGCCGGGGCCTCCACCCCGGATGATGTGATCGCGGAGGTCGTGCTGCGATTAAGAACCTGTAAAGGAGAACGAACGACAAAGGAGGGAACGGAGATTGCTTAAATCTCCTAACAACGATGGAAATGCGTGTGCGTACCGAAGAAGGATCCAGAGTGAGAACTCACAGCGAGATCATTCGAAGGACGGCCAGCAGAGCCCCTGAGTTTATCGACATCACAGAGGAGGTGGAGGGGGTCCTGGGTCGCTCCCGTATTCGCGAAGGATCCGTGTTGGTCTTCTCACGCCATACCACGGCAGCGATCGAAATCAACGAGGATGAACCCCTCCTTCTTCGTGATATGGCATACTTCCTGGAGAGAATCGCTCCGAGAGAGGCCGATTACAAGCACAACGACTTTGTCATCCGCACGGCGAATATGACTGAAGATGAGTGCCCAAACGGCCACGCACATTGCCAACACCTGATGTTGAGGACGAGTGAAACGATCCCCGTGGTCGAGGGTCGACTCCTCCTGGGTAGGTGGCAGCGGATCTTCTTGATCGAACTCGATCGGCCGCGTGAGCGCGAGATTATCGTGCAAGTGCAGGGATGGTAGAGAAGCACCTCGCTACGCTGATCGAGCTTCCTGAAGTCGCGCCTCCTTTCTCCGAATCCTATGCGCTGTGTGTCCGCCTTGCCCGTACCCATTATGAGAACTTTACCCTTATCTCTTGGCTTGTTCCGTGGAGGATGCGGCCTCATCTGGTTGCGCTCTATGCCTTCTGTCGCACGGTCGACGACGTCGGAGACGAAGCGCCAGGGGATCGGGACGCCCTCCTCGATCGCTTTGAAGAAGAGCTTAACGCAGCCTACAGTGGAACCCCCCTCCACCCCGTGCTCGTCGCCCTTAAAAGGACCATCGACCGATTTAACCTCCCAAAAGAGCCATTCTTAAAGCTGATCGAGGCGAACCGGATCGATCAGCGAAAAACCCGCTACGAGAACTTCGCAGAGCTTCTCCATTACTGTGATTACTCGGCCAACCCGGTGGGAAGGCTCTTCCTCATGCTATTTGGCTATCATGATGAAGACCTGTTTGCCTTTTCTAACGCAACCTGCACCGCGCTTCAGCTTGTAAACTTCTGGCAGGACGTAAAACGCGACTACGAGATGGGCCGGATCTACCTTCCGTCAAATGAAATGGTGCGCTACGGAGTGGAGGAGGTCGATCTTGCCGCCGATAGGGCCGACGCGTCGTTCAAAGAGCTCCTGCGTTTTCAGGTGGGACGGACACGGGAATACTTCAAGGCCGGCCTGCCGCTGATCGACCGGGTTCGAGGACATCTTAAGGTCGATATTGCCCTCTTCTCTCGTGGAGGGTTGGCTATCCTTCAAAAGATTGAAAAGAGCAGTTTCGACACGTTACGCACTCGCCCGACCCTGAACAAGAGAGAGAAGCTGATGCTCTTCCTCTCGACGGTTTGGCGTTCATTGTAAAAGCTGTTCCCGTGACCGTTTTCTCGGTCCCTTCCTACTGGTTACATCCTAGCCTGTGGGGGTGTTTGAAGGCAAGTCGCTTTTTTAGGCTAAGAAAGAATTTCAGTAACGATCAAGATGAGGAAGCACTGTTCGAGGTACTCTTAAACTCTATTCTGTGGATCGCCGAGATTGGAGCCAGGAGGCAGATGGAGACTCGTGCGTTGTTTTCCACTGTATTACATCACTCTAAGGATCGATGGACAGGGCATCCTCACTGCGGGATAAAATTTTTGGGGGAGATATGACAATTTATGGGAACGAAGTATTGATCTTGGAAAGAAAGGTTGCCTGTATTAGTAGGGGTGTATACTTTAGGTAGGATGAACCGTATCTTGGTCGTAGACGATGAAGAGTGGGTGCGTCAGCTAGTAAAGCGCTATCTGGAGCAAGCCGGCTTCAATATCGCAACAGCGGCTGATGGGACCGGAGCCCTTGCCAAGTTCGATACTTATCAGCCGGATCTAGTGGTTCTGGATTGGATGCTTCCAGGCCTGGACGGAGTTGAGGTAGCGAAACGCATTCGCCAACAATCAAATGTGCCGATCATCATGTTGACTGCGCGCGCCGATGAAGGTGATCGGATAAAAGGACTGGAACTGGGAGCCGACGACTATGTTGTAAAGCCGTTCAGTGCGCGGGAACTGGAAGCGCGTGTGCGCGCCGTCTTACGTCGCTCGCAGGGCGATCTTAGCAGACCGGCGGTGCTTGAATTTGGTGCTATCCGGTTAGACATAGATCAACATGAAGCTTGGCTCAACGGCTGCCGGGTTGAACTGTCTCCCATGGAGTTTGATCTACTAGTCTTCCTGATGGAGCATCCGGGGCGGGTTTTCACCCGCCTTGAACTTCTGGAAGCGTTACGTGGAACCACCTATGAGAGCTTCGAGCGCTCGATCGATTCCCACATCAAGCGGCTGCGCCAGAAGATCGAACCAGACCCGAAAACCCCACGCTACGTGAAGACCGTCTTTGGGGTCGG
>DQCH01000059.1 GCA_003545155.1 Candidatus Acetothermia bacterium | reverse complement strand
TTTTCCTGTTACTCCGCTAACGCAATATGCCTCTTGGCCTCATAATAGATGTGTTTGACGCTGCTTTCGCGATCGAGTATAGTCTGCGTTACTGTTACCATCAGCAAAAGAAGGGGTATACCTTTTGGCGAGAAAGAGAATCTACCAGATTGCAAAGGAGTTAGGCATCACCAGCAAGGAGCTGATCTCCAAGTTGGCGAAGATGGGGATGTCCGGCCTGAAGGCGGCCAATACGGTCGATGAGGAGGAGTACGCGCTCATTTTTAACCTCTATCAAGAGGAGGTCGCAGCACCTGAAGAAGAGGCCCCGCCACCGTCAGAGGAGGCTCCGGTGTCGGTCAAGAGGGGGGAGTCGCGTCCTCCTGTCGTCTCCGTCCTCGGTCATATCGACCATGGGAAGACGACCCTCCTCGATGCGGTCCGCCACTCCCACTTGGCCACTAAAGAGGCAGGGGGGATCACTCAAGTGATAGGTGCCTATCAGGCCGATCTCCATGGCCAGAAGATCACGTTTATCGACACTCCTGGGCACAAGGCCTTCACCGGGATGCGCGCCCGGGGGGCGAGAGCGACCGACATCGCTATTCTGGTGGTAGCAGCTGACGATGGGGTAATGGCGCAAACTGTGGAAGCGATCGATCATATTCGGGCAGCAAACATCCCGATGATCGTGGCGATCAACAAGATCGACAAGTCAAACGCCGATGTTGATAAGGTGCTCAACGACCTTGCCAAGCAGGGTCTCACTCCGGAGGCGTGGGGGGGAGACACGATCACTGTTCCCATCTCCGCCCTTGACGGGGAGAAGATCGAGGATCTGTTGGAGATGATCCTCCTCGTTGCGGAAATGCAAGACCTGCGTGCCGATCCGAAGGGCCCTCTGGAGGCAGTCATCATTGAGAGCCACCTCAACACGGGGCGAGGACCGGTAGCGACCGCCGTAATTAGGAACGGAACTCTGCATGAGAAGGACTGCATCGTAGCCGGCTCGACCTACGGGCGAGTGAAGGCGCTTATCGATGAGAACGGTAACCGGGTACGCGGGGCTGGTCCGGGAAAGGCCGTAGAGATCCTCGGCTTGCAGGAGGTTCCCCCGGTTGGTACAGGGATCGAGATAAAGAAGAACCACAACGAGGCTAAGTGCTGTGCGCAGAAGCGCCGGGCTGAGGAGACGACTCCGCGGCGAACGCGGGCGCAGATGAGTGTGGAGGATCTATTCCGCGAGGCGAGGGAGGAAGAGAAACTACAGCTTGTTCTCAAAGCTGTATCGACTGGTGCCCTAGAGGCAGCCCGGCGGGAGATTGAGTTGATCGCCGTGGAAAGCGTAGAGTTGGAGTTCCTGCACGTTGGGGTGGGGACAGTCTCGGAGAGTGATGTCCTCCTTGCGTCCAGTGTCTCCGGGGACTGTCTTGTCGTCGGGTTTGGAGTGAAGGCGGATGCGAAGGCAACTAAACTCGCCGACCGCGAGGGGGTGATCATCCTTACCTACGACATCATCTATAATCTGGTCGACGAGATCGAGCGTGCCCTCAAGCGGATGCTCGCTCCAGAGTACAAGGAGGTCCAGGTTGGCGAAGCCGAGATTAAGGAGCTGTTCAGGATTCCGAGTGGTATCGTAGCGGGTTGCTACATCTCAGAGGGGAGGGTGATTCGGGGTAGCAAGGTCCATGTTCTGCGGGAGGATAATGAGATCTTCACCGGCGAGATTGCTTCACTGCACCGATTTGAGAACGATGTACGCGAAGTCCAATCCGGTCGTGAGTGTGGAATTCGCATCAAGGATTTCGACGACGTTCAGGTCAAAGACCGCCTTCTCATCTTTACCCTAGAAGAGGTTAAGCACTGAGAACCCATGAAGGTTGGTCTCCTCACTCTTTATCTCCACCTTCCTGCTACTGGATCACTCAAAGAAAAGCGTTCAGTTATTAAGAGGATCCTCGCTGAGGTGAACCGCTGCGGACCGGCCTTCGCCGTCGCCGAGGTGGAGAACCTTGACGACCTTAGTCGGGCCACGATTCGAATTGCTCATCTGGCGAACGATTCTCGCTACACCGACTCGGCCTTAACGCAGCTCCGCACGACCCTGGAGTTGGGAAAGGACTACGCCGTGGAAGGCTACGACCTGGAGATCCTATGAGCGAAGGGCACGTCCACGCTAGGTTGTGCGAGGAGATCAAGCGGGAACTCTCTGCAATCGCCGAGTTCGAGGTTCGCGACCCCGTTCTTAAAGAAGCCTTTCTTACCGTGATGGATGTCGATCTCTCCGTGGATGCCCGTTACGCCAAGGTGTACATCGCCATTGGGACGCCGTCCGCAGACAAAGAGGCCGTTATGGCTGTCTTCCGTCGGGACCGCGGCTTCTTCCGCACCGAACTTGCTCGGCGGCTTCCTCTCCGCTATACCCCACAACTGGAGTTTATCCTTGACGAGACCGTAGAACGGGCGATGCAACTGGAGAGGCTGCTTAAAGACGAGGAAGATGAAATCGCATCAGATTAAGCGGGTTGTCTGTGCTCCGTTCCGCTCCCCGCTACTTCTTTTGGTTGCCTTAATCTTCTCGGGGATTCTCTACGCCGTTGATATACAAGCCAGCGTGTATGACATCCAGAACCCGAAGTGGGTGATCACGATGGCCATCCTTATTCTCATCTCGCCGCTTTTTAGCGGTGTATTCATCTTCCTTATATACGGGATCAACACCGGAAAGGCGATCTTGGTACGGCGAGCACTCACCCAAACGCTTTCCTCCTATACGCACCTCGTGGTGGGAGAGATCTTAGTCAATCTGGTTGTGTTAGCGGGGAGCTTTCTGTTTGTTCTTCCGGGGATCTATCTTGGACTGCGTCTGAGCTTCTATAAGCAAGTGGTTTTGATTGAGGGCGCAACTGCCACTGCGGCGATCAAAGGAAGCTTCAGACAAACGGTTGGCTGGCGTATCCCCGGTTCTCTGCTCCTCCTTCTCGCCCCATTCTACGCTCTTGCCATCCTCGTTGGCTACGTAGTGACCAGGTTACCCTTGGGCCTCTTTGGGGAGGGGCTCGCCCTGGCTGCGTCAACCCTCACTTTTGCATGGACGAACACGTTGTTGACCACCCTTTACATGCTCAATAAGGAGCTCCCCCTTATTTCGCCCTAGGGACAGCTCTCTGCACACAAAAGTTGATACAACCATGATTCTGTTTTGCAAAATAATAACATGTGTATAATGGATCGGGAGGATGGTATGAAACGAAGTATAGTTTTTGTAGGGACTGTCATTGTTGTAGCTTGTGTGGCCTTCTCCGTTTTGGGGATAAGTTGGGAGGAACAAAAAGCCGGATTTCAGTCTCGAGTTGATCCAAAGACCGGAGAGACGCAGGTTGGGTTCTATCTGTTCCTTGAGTATGATCGAATCCCGGCATGTACGGACCTTGATACCACTTGGTCGGTGTACATCTTACAAGACGGCTCAGAGGAGGTCTTGGCGGAGGATCACTACCGTAAGCGACATCCCAGTTGCACTGGGCGGACCGAATGGATAAGCTTCCTTTCTCCCTTTATCACGCCAGTCGCGGGCGGAAACTACGGGGCGAGAATCACCGTGCATGATTTCGCTAACGATCTATTCTATGAGCGCGTCATAAGCTATAT
>DQCH01000121.1 GCA_003545155.1 Candidatus Acetothermia bacterium | reverse complement strand
GGAGTTTCTTTGCGCGGGAGTAGATATCCTTTGTATCACCCTGCTTGCGAATACCCACAGCGACGATGATTATCCGATCCTTCTTTACCTTGTAGATCACGCGGTGCCGCGCAACGCGCAGGCTGCGAAAACCGGCCAGCTCCTCCACTAACGCCTTACCTTGCTTCTTAGGGTCTTCGGTGAGTCCATCGATGCGGCGTGCAATAGTGTTGCGAATTCGCCTATCGGCGATAGCGTGAAGCATAGAACGTGCTTGCGGAGTGAGGAAGACTCGATAGGAGCGGGCCATCGGTTAAAGCTCGCCCTTCACCTCATCCCACGGGAGAAGGTCCTCACGCTCCATTTCTTTGATGCTTTGCCTCAGGCAAGCCATGAGACCCTCATCGCCCAGGATTTCAAGTGTTTCCACCAATCCGTCGTAAAGGTCCCAGGGTAAGACAGCCAAGACCGGTTTCCCGCGGCGCGTGATCGCGACTGCGTCGCGCATGTCATCAGATGTAAACTCCTCCGGGAGACGACTGAGTTCGGAACGGGCCTGTGTAATGGGGATGGATTTCTTAGCCACCTTCAATCCCTCCTTTAACTGACCTTGTAAGTGTACAGTTTAACGGACAGAAGTCAAGTTTGGTGTTGGATTACAAGACCCGCCCCCTGCTGCGATCTCGTATCGGTGCGCCCCCTTGCCGCGTGATCGACTGACATCACCATCGGGCGGTTGGCCTAACATGTTGTAAGAGTGCTACAATAGGTTTATGCGCTACGTGATCGGAACCTTAACAGCGGTCGGAGTGCTCGTTTTGGTTTTACTTACCGTGTGTGCCGAGACGCCACTTTGTTGGGTGCTGGAGCTTGTGCCAATAGAGGAGCTCTCTGAGCCGACGATCCAGTTCACGAACTGGACGAAGATCAAGTCCCTCACCGGTCTTGATTTCGTGACGAGTGAAAGTCCGCTGGATTTTCGCATCGCGCTTGCCCGCCGGATCTCTGAGGACCAAGCCCCAGGGTCCGCGTTCGCCCTGATGCACCTGCGTGAGCATGCGGACACATGGGGCTGGGACACCACGGACCTCGAGTGGGAGGCCAACATTATCAGTAGGAAGATTCCGCCGATATACATTTTGAAGCTGCGTGAGGGTTTTGACTTCGCCCTGGTTGCGGCGCGATTCGAAGAGCGAGGCTTCGTCCAGACCGAATCCTACGGCGCCCGCGTGTTCACGCACGAGATCGATCTCTCCCTTGACTGGGTCAAGACGACTGAGTTCTCGATCCACACGACGGCGTACATCGAGGAGGAGAACCTGCTTTTGCTCTCAAGCTACCTCGGGGCTGTGGAGGCGTTTCTGGCTACGCGCGCCGGGGAGACCCTTCCGCTCTCGGATAACCCACACGTCCAGGCCGGAGTAGAGAATCTCAACGATCCGGCCGCGGCGATACTTTTGATCGGGGCGGGCACGTGCGGGGGATTCACCGCGAGCCCGATCCTGAAGTTGATCGGAGAGATCCCCGATGAGGAGACGATCGCCGAGCTGAAAGCCATTATCGAGGAGTCCCCGGCTCTCTTCCCTTATTGGGTACTCGCCGCCGGCTATCGCTACGAAGAGGATCGTCCGGTGGGGACGATCGCCTTTCAATACGATTCATCTGAAGCCGCCGAGATCGATCTTTCCCCGCGCCGTGCCCTCGCCGAGGCGGGGATGAGCAGCGCCTACGAGCGGCCGATCGCCGAGGTGTACTTCACCGTTCTCACGGCCAAAGTAGAGGGTAGCGCGATTGTCTTAACCGTCGCACCTGTCAACGACCAGCCTCGCCGCCTGTTCCGCATGCTCCTCTACTTAGACGCTCCCTTCGCCGGCTGCGGATGAGGTACAAGAGTGTCCGCGTGTTCTACCTGAACCGCGCACGACAAGTGCAGGTCTTAGGCCAGTTTCAGGCAATCTGACCACATCCGTCTTAAGAGCGAATGATCACCGCGGCTGCGGTTAAGGATCTACAACTTGACTTTCACTCCTCGATCCCTTAGTCGCTCGATCACGGCGCCTGCAGCGGACCCGGCCGACACGTCCAACGGGGTGTCTCGCAGGTCCACGTAGCGAAGCGAGGAGAGTCGCAGCAAGACCCCGATATCCGTGATCTGTGTGGAGGAGGCGATGAGTGTTTGAAGCCTCCAGAGCGGCCACAGCGGCTCAAGATCCTCGATCGGGTTCCCACTCAGATCCAGGGATTCGAGTTCGGTCAGCGTATCCAAAGCTCGAATGCTTGCGATCTCGTTATTTGAGATGTTGAGTGAGCGAAGCCCCTTTAGCTCGGACAAGATTCCGATCTCAGTGAGATCGTTCCCTGCAATATCAAGTTCCTCGAGTTCCGGGAATTCGAACAGGATGCCAAGATCTTGGAACGAAACGTCGACCAGGTGAAGCTCTCGCAGTTCCTTGAGTTCGGTGAGTGGCGTGAAGTCCTCTACATCCATGCTTTCAAGACCCAGTACCTCAAGATCAGGGTTGACATCCACGACTCTTACGAGGCTTTCCACCTCGATGTCCTTGAGCCGAAACTCCTTAAGCAGCGGCAGTTGCCGTAAAGGACTGAGGTCGGCAATCACTGTTGAGATAAGAGCGAGGCGCGTTAGGTCTTGCATCCTCCCAACCGCCGTCAGATCAAGCTCGCTGGGGCTTTCAAGCAGAAGGGACTCCAGATGGACGAGCGGATGGATCGGATCGAGATCGCACCCTGCGGTGCAGGTCACCGCGAGATGTCGCAGACGGGTGAGCGACCTCAGAGGCGAAAGGTCAGAGACCGGGTTTCCTTCAAGGGTCAGTAACTCAAGGAACACAAGACCTTCGAGTGCAGAGATGTCGTCTATGTCGTTATAGTCAAGCGCAAGCTCTTTAAGCTGCGTGAGCCCTTTGAGTGAAGAGACATCTTTTATCTCGTTTCGATCGAGGTACGCAACGGAAAGGATCGAAAGTGAAGCTAAAAGCGAGAGATCTCGAATCGAATTTCCACTGAGAAACACCGACGTGAGCGACGTGCAGTTCTCAATCCCTGCGAGGTCTTTTATCCCTCGATCAGAAGCCTGGAAGACGGAGAGCCATGAGAGATCAAAATCGAGTATGGGACCTGTTTCCTTGTAGATCGCTTCCCTGATCGCGGCCTCCAGGTTTTGATCAGGGAACCTCACCGTCCTCTGGCCGCTCACGATGAAAAATACGACCAAGACAAGAATGACTGTACCAAGCAGTTTTCTCGCGAGTCCCGCCATAACACTCACCTCACTGTAAGATCTGGTTAACGACATTAGAGCACAACCTGAGCGCAAATTGCAAGGCCAGACAGAGCATCAATGCGAGCGTGATTTACGAATCAAGGTCTGACCCCATCCGTGCTCCTGCTACGTCCGCGTCTTCTCGAGATGCCGAGCGATCAACACCTTGATCAGTGACTGCCTGGGTACGCCGAGACGCTTAGCTTCCTTGTCCAAGGACTGGATCATCCAAATCGGGAAGTCCACGTTGACCCGCTTCTGCTCTTGTTTCGGGCGGCGCGCCTTGGACAGGTCAAGAGACGCGGTGATGTCCTCGCCGGCGTCGAATTTCCTGTCGAACTCCTTAGCTTTCATAGAGATCGATCTCCTCCTTCCGGGACCAGCGCACCGAGATGATTCGGATGAGGTCATCTCGATACGTGATCACTCCGGACCAATGCATTTCTGCAATCCTTCCAATGACCAAGAACCTCGGCTCGTCGGTGAAGTCGGGGCTAGGCCGGCCTGCAATTCGAGAGACACAGCCCCGACTTCAGCTTCCCTTTTAGGAATTGTGGTATGCATCCCCGGAATTCCCAAACGACTGGCGATCCCGCCGTGCGGCAACCGTCACCCGGATGCCGGATCCCTTCGCCCACGCCGCAGTTCTGTAATGCACATCACACTCACGTGGTGCTGCCGATCACTTGCTACGAAATATGGGCTAACTCAAGGGATTAATAGAAATGACTAGATCCTGATGTTGGATTGCAAAACTTGACCATTAAGACCCTCGGGGGTCGCGATTACCTCAGCGGGCAACCTGATAGATGGCAGGCCTGTATTTTGGCTCAGGGATTGTTTTCCCTTCTGAGCAAGCTGCCTCGAGCCAAGCAGCTTTGGCAATTTCAACTTGCTTCAAAGCCTCTTCGGGTGTACTCCCAAAAGCAGAACAGGCTTCTAAGTCAGGAATATCAGCGATGTACCCGTCGTCTTCCTCGCTGGGTGCTATGGGTGCTATGGTGCTATGGTGGTGCTATGGGGTCAGACCTTCATTCTTGGTGTTTTTCGTCTCGGCGACGCGTTTCGCAATAACACTGATGGTTGAGAAGTACAGTCCCAAGAAGTCCCCCACTTCTCTGAGCGTATAGTGATAGACTCGCACGGCTTGATGAATCCGCTCATTGCGGGTTGCCTTAGCGGAGACGCCCGAGAACAGTTCTTCCAGGCTCGGTCGAGTTGCGAAGCGTTCTTCCTTTCGGATCTCCGGATCAACTGGTTGCTCCTTGAGCAGGGGCTTAAGTTGCTCCACAAATGCATCAGTCCCCAGGAACGCTCCCGCGCGCAGTTCTCCCCACACATCGATCCCTTGTCCTTGTCGCACAAATTGGCGGAATGCACTAACTGCACGCGCTCGATCTGGATCGAACTGCAAGAGAATCCAATCGACCGTTAAAAACTCGGGCACGTCACTCTGAGCGGACGTTGCCCGATAGCTGCTCCAGGGCCAGTCGCGA
>DQCH01000085.1:16233-16392 GCA_003545155.1 Candidatus Acetothermia bacterium | reverse complement strand
CCCGAGCTCGGCCTCAATCAGGATGCCGCTCCCTTCTGCTAACTTCACAACCTCATGGCTAATGCGCACGTTATCCTCGAAGTCCTCCTTAGAAGCGTCGATCATGATCGAGGAGACAAGTGACTCATTGATTGCGACCTCAATCAGGTCCATCTCTTT
>DQCH01000085.1:0-16214 GCA_003545155.1 Candidatus Acetothermia bacterium | reverse complement strand
ACGGTGAAGTGGTCGAGATTCAAGAAGACGCCGATCGGGTAGTTATCCCCAAGCATTCGTACCATGTGGGAGAGGGTGCGCAACCCGGCGAGTTTATCCCCGCCGCCGGCGAAGCCAGCTGCTCCTGGACTGACCTGAACCACAAGATCTGAGCGGCGCTCAGTGTACCCTTCCAGGAGGCCGACAAGGACGTTCACCTCAGCAATGTTGTTTGCCATAAACGCATACCCATCTGCCTTCGCCCGTTGGTAGGCCTGTCGCAGTTTCTCGCCGTTTAAAAAAGCCATCACCATCACCCTCCAGGAGGGCTTTATAGCAGCTTCTTCCAGCCCTGTCAAGGTGTATACAACCATGCGAGGCGAGCCTTTGCGAGGGCAAGTGAAAAAAGAAGGCGCGTTGATCACCTAAAGAACGGGCAAGCCTTCTAAAAGAACCTTAGCTAAGCTACGATCAAGAACTTGTCGGGAAGATGGTCTCTTAGGCCAAGGAGGATCCACTTTACTGGTCGTTCAGGGTGCTGTAGCGACCGAGAGAGCGGTAGCGCTGGTAGCGGGCCGCCAGCAGCTTCTTTAGTGGTATATCAGAGACCTCTGCGAGGTGACGCAGGAGGCTCTCTTTGAGGGAAGAAGCGGTCTTGTGAGAGTCCTTATGCGCGCCACCGAGTGGTTCAGGGATGACCTCGTCGACTACCTTAAGGTCAAGCAGGCGCGGAGCGGTCAGTTTGAGCGCTGCTGTTGCCTCCTTCATGCGTTCTTTCTCCTTCCATAGGATTGTTGCCGCTCCTTCGGGGCTGATCACAGAGTAGATCGCATTCTCCAGCATAAGCACCCGATCGGCCACTCCGATTGCCAGTGCTCCACCCGATCCCCCTTCGCCGATCACAACGGCAATTGTAGGAACGCGCAGATTTGCCATTGCAAGCAGGTTCTCCGCGATCGCGCCTCCGATGTTTAACTCTTCAGATTCTAGACCGGGATAGGCGCCAGGGGTATCGATCAGGCTGATCACTGGAAATGAAAATCGCTCGGCAAGACTCATCGCTCTTCGCGCTTTCCGGTAGCCTTGAGGCCGCGTCATTCCAAAATAGCGTTCCTTGTTCTCCTGCGTCGAGCGCCCTTTTTGCTGGGCAAGGAGTACGACTGGTCGATCGTCGAGTCGAGCAAGTCCCACGAGGAGGGCTCGGTCATCCCCAGCAAGGCGATCGCCGTGAAGCTCGTAGAAGTCGGTGAACACCTCGCGAATATAGTCGAGTGAGTAGGGGCGCTTGGGATGGCGGGCGATCTTCACCCGTTCCCAGTCGCTAAGGTTGGCGTAAAGCTCCTCCCGTAGGGCTTCGAGCTTCTTCTCTAGGCGAGCGATCTCGGT
The DNA here is from genome assembly GCA_003545155.1 of Candidatus Acetothermia bacterium. Taxonomy (GTDB): domain Bacteria; phylum Bipolaricaulota; class Bipolaricaulia; order UBA7950; family UBA9294; genus UBA9294. Next base: position 14,849 of record DQCH01000085.1, on the reverse strand, counting down.
GGATAGGTTGATCCCGTCCGTTTTATCAAGCTCACGCAGCTCCTTGATCTTTGCCTCGAGGAGGTCAAGCGTCCGCTCATCGCTCATTGCGCCTCCACAAAGAAGCCGAGTACCTTCCCCAATTCCTCGCGTAGGTCTTCTCGGTTGACCACCCGGTCGATGAACCCGTGTTCGAGGGCGAAAGCATCAGTCTGATAGTTTGAAGGGAGTTCCTCGGCGATTGTGTTTTGGATCACTCGTCGTCCGGCAAACCCGATCATCGCTCCCTTCTCGGCGATGATGATATCGCCCAGACTGGCAATCGAAGCCTGTACGCCGCCGGTCGTGGGGTAGGTCATGATGGAGATGAACGGGAGATGCTCTTCGGCAAGGCGGCCGCGCACCGCTGCTGTCTTCGCCATCTGCAAGAGTGAGAAAAGTCCCTCCTGGATTCGAGCTCCACCGGAAGAGGAGACGAGGATGAATGGCTGACGACGGCGGATCGCTTCCTCCATCCCATGACAGATCTGTTCGCCCATTACCGCCCCCATGCTTCCACCGATGAACCGGAAATCCATTACGCCCATCACTACAGGGATTCCAACGATTGTGACACTCCCGATGATGATCGCGCTCGCTAATGCCGTCTTTTCCTGTGCTTCTTCAATCCGCTGTGGATAAGGCTTGGTGTCTTGGAACAAGAGCGGGTCTGAAGCCACTATCGGCTTGGAGATGTCCGTGAAGCTTCCTTTATCGATCAGCGATTCGATCCTCTCTTGAGCCGTAAGAAAGAAGTACTCCCCACAGTGCGGGCAGATGTTGTTGTTCTCCCGCACGCGGCGTTTGAACACGAGTTCCCCGCACGACTTGCACTTCATCCACAGGCTCTCATCCGTCTTTTTCTCCAGATTAACGCGAAAGTAGTGTCTGTCTTTGAAAATCGCCATTTCTCACCCCTTAGCGTCGCCTGAATAGACTAAAGCGGGGTCGCCTCTCCTCCTTGTTTACCGTTTTTAGACTCTTGGGGAGGACGGATCCGCTGGAGATGACCATGGAGAGCGCGTCTTCCACTGGCATATCGAGGTAGGTCACTTCTCGCTCAGGGATGATTAACATCATTCCCGAGAGAGGATTCGGCGCAGTGGGAACATAGACCAACAGACATTCCTCCCCGGTTGCGTCCTGTAGCATTCCCAGCTCCTCGTTGGTGACCAGTCCGATGACGTTTATTCCTTCCTTAGGGTACTCGAACATCACAACTTTCTGGAAGGAGGAAGTATCACGGTCGAGTAAAGCGGTCGTGAATTTCTTCAGGGTTGAGTACATCTTGCGCACCCCTGGAACCGATGAGAAGGCCCGGTCCATATAGTACTGGAGGGTTCTGCCGAGGAAGTTACGGGTGATAAAGCCGACCAAAAGGACGAGGATTACCGTCATATAGATCCCCATACCGGGGATCCACCTGCCCAGGGCTGTCTTCACCATTGTGCCGAACGGCGTTTCCCTCCCCACCAGTCCGTCGATCAGGTGATAGATAAACCATAGGATGTAAAACGTCGCCCCGACGGGGATGATCGCCAGAAGTCCACTGATGAACGTGTTGCGCAAACTGTGCAAGAATCTCTTCACGAGTTAACCACCCGCTCCACTCTCATAACTTTGTCCTTTGCATTGGCGTATTATAGAGGATTATGAACAAGTGCGCACCTTGGCGAAGAACGATCATATGGGCGCTCGTTAGCCTGTTTCTTATCTTCGGTGTTGTAGTCGCAATAAAGATCGTTTACCCGTTGCGCTACGCCGATACGATCGACCGCTGGGCCGCTGCTCGTTCCCTTGATCCGTACCTTGTTGCTTCGATGATCCGTGCCGAGAGCCGCTTTTATCCTCGCGCCCAATCCCGCTCCGGGGCCATCGGGCTGATGCAAATCACTCCCACGACCGGACAGTGGATCGCCGAGCAAATGGGAGAGGAAAAGTTCGTGGTGGAGGACCTGTACGAGCCGAGCCAAAACATTCGCTTCGGCACGTGGTATCTTGCCTACCTTCTCAATCGCTTCGACGGCGATACCGAGTCCGCCCTGATTGCCTACAACGCCGGGCCTTCCAATCTCATCCGCTGGAAGGCAGGGGAGGGCACGATCTTTCCCGAGACTCAAGACTACCTCGCCCGGGTGAAACGTGGATGGTCTGGCTACCGCTTCTTATATCTGCTCCCGCTTCTCGGTGATCTCCTTTACGCCATCCCGGTTTAGTATTGCAGGAAACGCGGTCTTTGGCTAGTATTGGTGAAATCTTTGAGTCAGTACTTAGGAGGTCTAACTGTGTCGGAGGCGATCAAGTGGGTAAAGAAAGATCCGCTGAAGAAGGATGTATTCTGGCCAAATGAGGCAATGAAGGAGCGAGCGTGGGTGTCGGACGAGTCGATCTACGCTGAGGCAAAGGCTGATCCCGAGGGGTTCTGGGCCAGGCAGGCCGAGGAGCTTCACTGGTTCAAGCATTGGGACAAGGCCTACGAATTCGCCCCACAAAACTACAAGTGGTTTGTCGGAGGGAAGCTCAACCTCTCTTATAACTGCCTTGACCGCCACATCGAGGCAGGCCACGGGGACCGGATCGCGCTGATCTGGGAGCCGGAACCGGTTGACGAAGAAGCTGTCAAACTGACGTATAAGGAACTCCACCGCCTTGTCTCAAAGTTAGCCAACGTTCTTAAAGGGCTCGGCGTGCAGAAAGGTGACCGGGTCGGGATCTATCTCCCGATGATCCCCGAGGCAGTCATTGCCATGCAGGCCTGCACCCGTATCGGCGCCCCGCATAGCGTCGTCTTCTCCGCATTTAGTCCTGATTCGTTGCGTGATCGGATGATCGATGCTGGGGCAAAGGTGCTGATTACGGCCGACGGCTACTACCGCCGCGGCAAGGCGATTAACCTAAAGAAGAACGCTGACGCCGGGATCCAGGGGACGCCGGTGGAGAAGGTTGTTGTGGTAAAGCGACTCGACGGCAGCGTACCGATGGAGGCGGAACGTGACTTGTGGTACCACGAGTTGATAGAGGGTGCTTCAGCGGAGTGCCCGGCTGAACAGATGGACTCAGAGGACCTCGCTTTCCTTCTCTACACCTCGGGGACGACCGGGGAGCCGAAGGGGATCATGCACACTACCGGTGGGTATGCGGTCCAGTCCTACATCACGGCCAAATGGGACTTTGACCTCCACGAGGGCGATGTCTACTGGTGTACAGCTGATGTCGGTTGGATCACCGGACACACCTACATTAACTACGGCCCGTTGATGAACGGGGTGACGAGTGTGATGTATGAGGGATCGCCGGATACTCCGGATTGCGGGCGTATGTGGGCAATCATAGAGAAGCACAAGATAACGCAGCTTTACACTGCGCCGACCGCGATCCGGATGTTCTTAAAGTGGGGGGACGAATGGCCGGCTAAGCACGACCTCTCTTCGCTGCGGCTTCTGGGGACGGTCGGGGAGCCGATCAACGTCGATGCTTGGCTGTGGTACTTCAAGAAGATCGGCGGCGGCCGCTGCCCGATCATTGATACCTGGTGGCAGACCGAGTCCGGAGCAACCCTGGTCAACAGCCTCCCTGGGATCGGGCCGTTCATCCCCACCGTGGCCGGTCGTCCGTTCCCCGGTGTAATTGGCCGTATCCTCGATGCGGGGGGATCGCCGGTTCCGGCTGGTGAGGGGGGATACCTGTCCATTGTTAGCCCATTTCCACCGGCACTGACGCGTGGGATCTACGGCGACATGGAGCGGTTCAAGGCTCAGTACTACACTGAGTACGGTCCGGAACGCTACTTCACGAGCGATGGTGCACGGGTGGATGAGATGGGGAACATTCGCATCACTGGCCGGGTCGATGATGTGATGAACGTTGCCGGGCATCGCCTTGCCACCGCAGAGGTGGAGAGCGCGCTCGCGCAGAATGACAAGGTGAGCGAAGTGGCCGTAGTCTCGCGTCCTCATGACCTGAAGGGCGAGGTCCCGGTCGCGTTCGTCCTGTTGAAGGCCGGGGTCGCGCACTCGGACGAGATCCGCAAGGAACTGATGGGTACCGTCACCACGGTGATCGGTCCGACGGGACGGCCCGACGAGATCATCTTTGTTGATGATGTGCCGAAGACCCGCAGTGGGAAGATCATGCGCCGGGTCTTAAAGGCGCTCGTGCGTAATGAACCTGTAGGGGATCTGACTACGCTGCAGAACGCCGAGAGTGTCGACCATTTGAAAGAGATGGTCGGATACAGCGGCTAAGGAGGTTAGTTTGAGTGAACCAAACAGGAATGTTCTTGCCAATCCGGGGGCATTGGGGCTAGGTGGGTTTGCTCTCTCCACGTTTATCCTGAACATCGTCAATGCCGGGTTAGTCGATGCAGGAACGATAGGAATCGTGATGCCGATTGCCATGCTCTACGGCGGCTTGGCCCAGTTTATGGCAGGAATGTGGGACGTGCGGCGGGGGGATATCTTTGGTGCCACATGTTTTAGTTCCTTTGGAGCGTTCTGGATGGGCCTTGCCTTGTTCTTCTTCTTCAAGCTGGTTGGGGTGCAGGCGTTTGTGGATGTCCCTCCGGCAGGGATCGCCGTGGTTCTTATCGCCTGGGGCATTTTCACCGGCTACGCGACGATCGCCTCGCTTAAGCTCCCCAAGGCTGTAACTTGGGTGTTTGTCACCCTGACAATCCTGTTCTTCTTGCTTGCTATCGGAGAGTTCAGCCCGATCGTGCATAAGATTGCAGGTTATGAGGGGATCCTCTGTGCGCTTGTTGCCTGGTACACATCGGCCGGGATCCTGATCAACACTGTGCACGGCCGCACTATTCTCCCCTTGGGAGAGCGAGAGTAAGATACGTTTACTTGCGGGGCAGGGTTCTCCTGCCCCATTTTTTCATTTCAGGTTGATAGAAGGATGGGTGAAGGAGCGGCTCTCTTGAGATTCCGCATGGATCACTACTCAGCGAGTCGCCCCGCTTTACCCTCTGGTCAAACTTAGGATTTAAGGGAAATAGCATCTGCGCCCGCGGGCTAAGCTTTGAAGCGGGTGAAACGCGTGGTATCCTAGTGAGGGCGCAAAAGGAAAGGAGTGCTATGTCAGCGAAGAAGGCTTCAAGCAACCTAGTGTGGCTCGATCTGGAGACAAGTGGACTCAAGGTGGGGCCCTGTACGATCCTGGAGATTGCGACTATCATCACCGACAAGGACTTAAATGTGCTTGCCGAGGGACCAGACTTGGTCGTCCACCAGCCGGAGAAGGTTCTTGAGGCGATGGATGAGTGGTGCAAGAAACAACACAAGATCTCTGGATTGAGCGATGAGGTCCGTCACTCGACCCTCTCTCTCGAACAGGTGGAGCAAGAGACGAAGGCCTTTGTTGTCACCTATTGTCCGCCGCAGGCATGCCCACTCTGCGGAAACTCGATCTGCTTTGACAGGCGCTTCCTGATCAAGTATATGCCCACACTGAACGCGTTTTTGAGCTATCGTAATGTTGATGTAAGCACGATAAAAGAGCTTGTGCACCGCTGGTCTCCAGGCGACGCTCTGGAGGAGACTAAGTCCTCGAAACACCGTGCCCTCGATGACATCCGTGAGTCGATCGAAGAGTTGCGCCACTACCGTAAAGCCGTGTTCAAGGAGTAGGATGAGCGATCCTTGGTGGGAGCAGTTGAGCAGGGCGCGTGATCAGATCGGAGCATTCGTTCATCGAACCCCGGTGATGACCTGTGCTGCTATAGATCGCGTCTCGGAGAACACCGTGTTTTTTAAGTGCGAGAACCTTCAGCGGACCGGTTCGTTCAAGTTTCGGGGGGCACTAAACGCCATTTTATCCCTCTCGCTGGAGAAGTCTGCTCGTGGGGTCATTACCCACTCCAGTGGAAACCACGCCCAGGCGGTGGCGTTAGCTGCCAAGCTGCACGGTGTGCGTTCGTTCGTAGTAATTCCGCAGGATGCACCCATGGTGAAACGAGAGGCAACTGAGGACTACGGGGCAACGATAATCCTCTGCGAACCGACATACGCCTCGCGGGAGCAGGCAGCAACACGGATCATCAAGGAGACCGGTGCTGTCTTTGTCGACCCTCACGATGACTTAAGAGTCATCGCTGGTCAGGGAACGGCGGCGGTGGAACTGGTCGAGGAGACGGGCCCCCTCGATCTACTACTCGTCCCCGTCGGTGGGGGTGGACTTCTTGCAGGAACAGCGATCGCCGCTGCCCACCTCTTTCCAAGAGCGAAGGTGATCGGCTGCGAGCCGGCCGGTGCCGACGACGCCTATCGTTCGTTTAACAGCGGGAGGCGGGTTACGGAGTTCACACCGAGAACGATCGCTGATGGACTGCGAACACCGCTCGGGGAGCAAAACTTCGAGATCATCATGAAGCGCGTCCACGACATTGTCCGTGTCTCCGAGGAGGAAATCCTTGGGGCGATGCGCTTCATCTGGGAACGGATGAAGCTCGTGATTGAGCCATCAAGCGCGGTTGCCGTCGCTCCATTGCTTAACCACTCCCTTGACGTGATCGGAGAACGCGTTGGCGTCATCCTAAGTGGCGGAAATGTCGATCTTGACCGGTTCTTTCAGTTATTCTAATAGCCCGAAGCTGAAACATCCTGACCGCTCAAGGGACATTCATCATCCCCTCTGGCGAGATGCAGCCAAGCAGCATGTGGAGGCCGCATTTGTGAAGAGTGAAACTTCTTTTTCCTAAACGGGTATATAGAACGTCAAAACACAAATTTGACCTCCTTGCTGCTGGAAGAAGCCACATCTCTCTAACGACGGGACCTGCCAAAGAGAAGGTCCCGTCGTTTTACATGAAGCAGGCGTAACTGCCTGCAAGGAGGGCATGGGTTCCCCTTCGAAAGTGCTCTTTGTCTTAATGGTGGAAGAAGTTCACGCAAGGGGCTTTTGGAGGTGATCGTTCTTCAGCACTAATCGATGGAGAAATCGAGCCTGCGTACTAGGTCAACGAGATCTTCAAAGGTGGTGAAGATCGCCGCTTTCGCATAGACAACGATCCCTTCTGAATCAATGAACACGGTGAATGGAAAAGCGGTGATCTCACGTTTGACGGTCTCCTCCTGCGGCTGATATGTACGTGCGATCACCTTTCCCTCATCGTAGAGAACGGGAAAAGTGAGGGAGTACTCGCGGACGAGCTCAGCGGCTTTCTGGGGCGAGTTCCCTGAGCATATGGAGAGGAAGCCAACACGGTCCCCGTAAGTGGTGTGAAACTCCTCGAAAAAGGGGAACTCCTTCTTGCAGACTCCGCACCAAGTCGTCCAAAAATCGATGATGAGTGGTTGACCCATGTAGTCGCCGAGGGAACCTGTCCCCCCATCGAGTGTGGGGAGGGAGAAATCAGGCGCTGGTTCGGAAACGATGGGAAACCTGCTTGTCGCGATCAACCTCTGTTTCTCAGTTAGGCTCTCCAAGTACCCCCACTGAGTGTAGACGAGGAAGAGGACCAGGGCTGCAATTGTGATGGCAAGGAGCGTTTTCATCATGACCCTAAAGGATAAGCGCCCCTGGGGAAGTTTCAAGCTTTTTGTGATATCTGTCACATTCGGTAAAATGGCCGCATGAAAAACCTCTTGTTTTTGCTAATGATTGTTGTGGTGCTGCTTTTCCTCACGGGGTGTTGCATCGGTGGGGTCTGTTTCTAGCTCTTGATCTAACCTCACGGCAGGGATGAGCTTACCGCAAGCTTAGACAGCGTCGTTGCAGGAGGCAGTCGATCCCCGGATGTGGCGCGCATCGGTGAGGATCGCTACTCCAAGCGGGTTTATCTTGGCGTAATCATCCATGATCGTTTGCGGGTCAACGCCGAGAGCATCTTTGTGGTGATGCAACTGCTCGGGGAGTGGTTTCCCGAGTTCGCATGCAGAAGCTGGACGAGATCGACGAGAAAACCCATCAGTTCATCTGCTTTGCCTTGTCGATCAAGAACCGGTTCAAACTTTGTTGGCGTAAGCATTTCAAGGGTGCGTTGGAGGCAGGGGCTACGCCCAAAGGGCTCGCTTACATCATGGCGCTGGTGTTCGGAGAGAGCGCCGGAGGAGACGACTGCTGAACCCACGATGCCTTGGAAGGATACGAGAAGATCCTGAAAGAAAACATCTGCAGAAGGGATGAACCCTTTGCGGGTTCATCATGCCCACGTCTAAAGGGGGCGACACAAGAGAAAGAGAGCGATGAGGACATCGATGGGTTGGGCGTTTGTGTCGCTGTGTTGATACGAGGTAGGTCTTTGTCTATCATATGCCAACTATCGCATATGAGGAGCATCCGTGAACCAGTGGGTAGATCTTTTCCGTGTCCTGGCAAATGAAGACCGCTTGCGCATCTTCTATCTGATCATTCACTGCCAGCAGCGACTGTGCGTGTGTGAGATCGTAGATGCACTAGGCCTTCCCCAGTACCAGGTGTCAAAGCACCTGCGTCTACTGCGACAGGCGGGTCTGATCCAGGGTGAGCGCCAGGGGCGATGGAGCTACTACGGTGTCTCTCCCGGGGAGAGGGTCGAGGGGGTTGCCCAGTTCCTTGAGCAGGCGATCACTCCCGATACGTTTGCGAAGGAACTTGCCAACCTGAAACAGAGGCTTACCCTGCGCCGAGACGGGCGCTGTGTTTACATACAGCAGACAAATCAACGAGGAGGAATAAGATGAAGAGAATTGCCGTTTCTACACTGATCGTCATCGTGGGGCTGGGGTTTACCCTTGTGGCTGCACCGAAGATCCAAGTCGATCAACCGGTCTACGATTTTGACGAGGTACTTGAGGGGTCTCCCGTCACCGGTACGTTTGTTCTCAGTAACCTAGGAGACGAGATGCTTACGATCTCGCGGGTGTGGGCAAGTTGTGGGTGCACCACCACTGCCCTCGCCAAGACAAGCCTCGCCCCAGGAGAATCAGTAACGCTGAAGGCCATTGTGGATACAGCGGGGTTCGGCGGCGCCATCAGCAAGAGCGTCTACGTCGAGTCGAACGACCCAGAAATTTCCAGGTTGACCCTTCGAATCATAGGTTCGGTTGCGCAAGGGGAAAAGATGCAGAAGTATCATATGTCCGTAGACAATCTTAACTACTTGTTCTATGTGTTGATCGACCTTCGAGATCCACAGGATTTTGCTACCGGGCACTTGCTGGGGGCGATCAACGTTCCTTTAGCGGAACTTGAGGACTGGATAAACCCGCTTCCGCGTGAGACCTTCATCATCCTCTACGATCAGGACGGCTCGTTGAGTGACGAGGCTGCTCAAAACCTCAATGGTAGTGGTTTTCCCAATGCGTGGAGCCTTTTCGGTGGACTAAATGAATGGATGCGGCGGCTTGATGACAGGTTCCTCCTTTCTACGACCGCGGAATGAAGGGGTGGCGGCGGGTTAAGCAAAGGCTTCTGGACCGATCGGTCATGATAGGAGGGACTAACACTTGAAAGGTTTGTCGAGGCTCTTCCTTCTGTTATTGTTCCTTTTGGTGTGTTCGTTGTTTGCTTTGGGGCAGGAGGTAGAGATCGTCTACTTTTACGAGAACGGCTGCCCACACTGCCTGCGCATCGATGCCCTTTTACAGCGGATGCAGGGGGCCTACGAAGAGCTAGCGATCGTCCGCTACGAGATCCATGCTGAGGGAAGTATAAAGCTTTTGCAGCAGCTCGAACAGTTGTATGGGGTAAGCGTCGAAGAGATCCCAGTGGTCTTCATCAACGATGAGGCGTTCCAAGGGGCGGGAAGGGCGGTGGAGTACAACATCGAGCAGGCAATTCGCATAGCGATCGACGAGGGGTCGACCTCGCCACTGGTGCGCCTGGAGCAGTCAGAGATCTCGCCTGAGAGGGTTACGCGCAAGCTCACTATTCCGGCGGTCCTCGTTGCTGCCGCAGTCGATGCGGTCAATCCGTGTGCCTGTGCAGTGCTGATCCTGCTCCTCGGTACGCTTATCGCTGCCGGAAAGCGGCGAAGGATGATCGGTGCTGGGTTTGCCTTCACCCTTGCGACCTACATTTCCTATTTCCTGATGGGGATAGGTCTTTACACGGCGATTCAGGCGACGCGGCTGCAGCACATAATCTACCTGGTGGTGGCGAGTATTGCTATCATCGCTGGGCTGTGGAATATGAAGGACTACTTGTGGTATGGCCGTTGGTTTTCAATCGAGGTTCCCACCTCTTGGCAGCCCACCCTTAAGCGGATCACCTCAAGTGTTGCTTCAGTCCCAGGGGCGTTTGCTATCGGTTTTCTGGTGAGCCTGTTCTTGCTGCCGTGCACCTCCGGTCCGTATATCATCATCCTTGGCCTCCTTGCCGAGACGACAACGCGAAACTATGCATTTCTCCTTCTTCTCCTCTACAACTTCATCTTCGTCCTCCCGTTTGTCATCATCACCCTGGGAATCGCCTTTGGGTTTACCACTACGGCGCGGGCGGAACGCTGGCGACAGGAACGTCTCGGAAAGCTTCACCTGATTACAGGAGGGATTATGGTCCTACTTGGGATTGCCATGCTTGTATCGATGCAGTTCGGGGTCATGTAGGAGGAGCGATGAGTAAAAAAAGGCTCGTCTATTTTCTATCGGTGGTTATTCTTGTCGTTACCTTAAGCCAGGGGGCTTTCGGCGAGTTCGAGGAACCGATGGTCGTTGTCTTTTATGAGGAGGATTGCCCGAGCTGCTCGCGAATGGAAGAGCGTATTGAGGTGTCTCTCGGCGACCATCCGAACCTCTCAATCGCTCGCTACAACCTCAGCGAACCCGGCTCCTTGGAACTCCTGGAGCTGCTCTCCACCCGTTATGGGATTTTGGCAACGACGGTCCCGGTTATCTTCGTAGGAGATGAGGTAATTGTTGGGGCGGGTCTGGCCGAGGAGCTCCGGCTGCGCACCGCGATCGACGAGTGTGTCTCCCTGGGTTGTTCCTCTCCGCTTGCCAGCACGCAAAGCAGTGGTTTCCCCTGGAGAGATCTTCTCAACCTAGGTGTATTCGTCTCCCTGTTTTTCTTCCTTCTCTTCTTGCAAAGTGGATGAGCGTTGCTCAAGTAGAGCAAAAGGCAGCAAGCTATATGCCATAAATTGTTTTAGCCATCCGTGCTTCCTATACTTAAGAGGTGGGACGATATGAGTGAAGGCAAGGATTGCCGGTTTGCAGCGCTTTCTAACGAACAACTCATCGAACTACTCCGACTGTCCCTTAAAGGGACCTCTGACTCCTCATACCTTTCTTGCCTGCGGGAGGAGATCGTCAGTCGGAACATCGGGCTAGTGAAGTCGATCGCTATTGGATTTTTAAACTCGGGTGAGCCACTCGATGATCTTATCCAGGCCGGCTACATGGGTCTATTGAATGCGGTGGCAAACTTCGATCTAGCGCGAAATACCCGCTTCTCCACCTACGCCAGTCACCTGATTAAGGGGGAGATTCGCCACTACATCCGCGACAAACACTCGACAATCCGCATCCCCCAATGGGTGCAGGTGATGAATCGAAAGGTGAAGGAGGCAGAGGAGGCGTTCTTCAAGGAGGAGGGACACCCTCCCACGGTCGCCGAGCTCGCCAATTGCCTTGATATCAGCGAATCACAGCTTGTCGAGCTCCTCCGTGGGCGCAAGGCGATGACCTACATCTCGATCGACCAGGAGCGGCGCAGTGTGGATCCCAACCCCTCTTCCCCGGACATTACTCACTTCTGTTCTCGTGGGGAGAACCTTTCGTTCGATTTTCGTATGCGGATCATCATCGCAATCGAGGAGCTTGCCGAGATAAAACAGCAAGTCATCGATGGACTCTTCTACCAAGGTAAGAGTCAAACTGAGGTTGGAAAGGAGTTGGGAGTCTCCCAACGCCAGGTCTCGCGGATGAAGGAACAGATTCTAAGAGAGATGAAAGGGAAACTGGCTGGGCCTTACCGTGAGGGAAACTAAACCATAGAGTTGTTAGGCATAATCGGGTTATGGTTGAAACGGGGGAGGAAACAAGGGGGCTCGACTTGGTAAACCTGATCGGGAAGGTGATTGAGGAACTTCGGTCAAGCATTGAGCTGTTCGAGGCCTTCAGGCACGAGGAGGGGCTCATGCAGCTTTCTTCCGTCGTCCTTGAGATCGATCACTACCTTAAGCAAAGCGATGATGACTTGTTATTGAAGCTTGTTCCCATCGATCGGGCTAGCTTGGGAAAACGCCTTAAGGCCGTCAAGGGCGAGCTTGTCTCGGTAATTGAAAATTTCAGTTCCACTGCACCCTGAGTCGATAATGTCTGGCAGACAGGCTGTGATCACCGGTGGGACAAAGGGAATCGGGCGTGCGGTCGCTCTTCGCCTTGCCCAGGATGGGTATACACTCATCCTTAACTACGCACACGACGACGAGCAAGCGAAGGAAGCTCTTACAATGGTTAAAAACCTTTCCCCGCAGTCGATCGCTGTCAAGGCCGATGTCACTGATGAATCAGGGGTTAAACGCCTCCTGCAACAGGCGAGCGTTTCTGGCCCGGTCAGCCTATGGGTGAACAATGTCGGGGACTTCCTGTTAAAACCTTTTCTCGAAATTACCCTCAAGGAATGGCAGGAAGTCCTTCGCAGCAATCTCACGAGTGCCTTTCTCTGCTGCAAGGCGGTTGTTCCCCACATGCGTGCTCATAGAGGCGGGCAGATAATCAACATCGGGATGATGCATACCGAGATCCTACGTGCTGTTCCTAATACCGTTCCCTATACGATTGCCAAGGCCGGGCTCCTCATCCTCACAAAATCGCTTGCTAAGTCGGAGGGGCGTTACGGGATTCGGGTAAACGCAGTCAATCCTGGCTTTATCGAGACAGGGGCCTATTCTATTGATGAACGAGTAGAAGATATGGTTCCCCTGGGAAGGACAGGGCAGCTAGCGGAGGTTGCCGCTGCGGTCTCCTTCCTCGCCTCCGAGGAGGCAAACTACATCACCGGGGCGATCCTGAACATCCACGGCGGAGCTTACCTCTAAAGCTACTTCACCTCAGCGGAATAGGTCCCGTCGGAGCGCTGAAGAGTGATCGTGGTCGTCTGTTCTGGCTGGATGCCCACACTCTCCAATTCGAGCGGGGGCAGTGTAGCGATGACCACGCGGTAAACGCCTGCAGGAAGACGTGGTCCAGGCTCGCCGAGCACCCCACTGAAGACCACTTCACCTTGCTCGTTGTACACTTCATATCGGATCGGTGCCGCAATTTGAAGCGCACGGCGCAGCTCTTCACTGTCGCTGACATCGAAGTACACCCCCCCTGTCACTTCAGCGATCTGCTTCAGCTGTTCTCTGGCCACCTGATACTGGGCGACGTCGTATCCCACCACCTGGACCCGCAAGTCGTAGCCTGCAGCGACCAGGGATCGGGCAGCAGCAATGGGGTCTCCACGGCATGTTTCCTGTCCGTCGCTTACAAGAATCAACAACTTAGACCCTGCAATCTGTGCGCAATCTTCCCGGGCTTTGTCAAGTGCATAGGCAAGAGGGGTCGCTCCTCCGGTCTCCAGCACTTGAATCTGAGCCTTCAGCTCGGTGCGATCTATCGGTCCAATCGGCATAAGGAGCTTGGACTTCCCACATCCTCCGAAACTCCTGAATCCTACTTCGGTGCCGTCCAGGATGTCGTCGAGGAGTTCTAGGAGGATCCGTTTTGCCACATCGAGCTTGCTGGCATTCTCAAAGGACTCATCCATGCTCGTCGAGGTATCGAGGATGAGCAAAAGGTTCTCAGCTGGCCGCTCGGCGGAGATCGCAAGCTCCCCCAACGGCAACACCTCAAGCACCCCAAAGGCTTCGCTAGGTTCAACTTCAAGCGCCGTCCCCATTGCACCGACAGCATCGATGCTTGGCCCTGGGCAAGGGGAACGGTCTTCGTCTCTCGGTACATCCCTGAGCCTGACGAAGTGGAACTCCTCTTTGTCGCTTACGAACGGCGAGATGTCTATTACTCCTGGGTACCCGCTTACCTCGCCGACAAAGATGAAGTTGGTTCCGTTAGCACTGATCTCCACCTGGCACCGTTTGTTGTTTGTAATATAGACAAAGAGGTCATTACCCGGTACGTCGAGCAGCAAGTTATCGACAAACTCCAAAGTCAGATAGCCGCGGTCGTCGAGTTCGCTCAAGCGATAACCAAGGGCAACGGCGCATGTATCGCATCCGTAGCAGGCTCTGCACCCGTCTCCATCGCAATCTGGGGGACCGAGGGCAGCGCGTGGGTTAGCGAACGACGCTCTAACACAACTCGCCGCCCGGTAGGAAACGACGCGGTCGGCGAAGGAGCGGTCACCGAGGGGGAAGGTGATGCCGCTATAGGTCGTCGGTTCGGCGAGTGCAAGTGAAGAGACCATTGTAATTAAGAAACCAATCATTAGGATCAAGAAGATGCTTGAAGCACGCGCACTGGTGTTCATTCATTCACCTCCGACAGCTTTCATCATGTGCCTCATTGACTATTTCCTTTCACGTCTTTCTCCATCATAGGACGATTTGTACCAAAAGACAAGTGCTCGCTGCGGTTAAATATCAGTGAATAATCAATTTTTTGTGTCTGAATGAGGATTTTCTTCCTTTGTTTGTTGACAGCTTCCCTCCGGTTCGCTAACATGGAATTGTTGCCGAGGTGGCGGAATTGGCAGACGCGCATGGTTGAGGGCCATGTGGACTTTATACGTCCGTGCGGGTTCAAGTCCCGCTCTCGGCACCAACGTCGCGCGTTAGTGCAGGCTCAATTATGCGAATTTTACTGGACGTGATGGGGGGAGATCTCCCCCCGTGTGAGTTGGTGAGAGGGGGAATTGCTGCTGGGCACCAGAGTGGTGTCGATATTCTCTTTGCCGGTGATCCA
>DQCH01000007.1 GCA_003545155.1 Candidatus Acetothermia bacterium | reverse complement strand
GGGGTGCCCTCCATCGGCCGGGGAAAACGGATCGCTTTGGGATTGCCCTCCTGAGCGAGACGGTCGAGTTGTGCTCCAGCAGGATAGTCAATTCCGAGCAGCTTTCCCACCTTGTCGAGCGCCTCACCCGCGGCATCATCCACAGTCGAACCGACTAGCTGATAGCGGCCGTATTGCTTCACTACAACAAGGATGGTATGCCCGCCGGAGACGATCAGGGCCATGAACGGAGGCTCCATCTCCGGAGTATTCAGTCGGTGCGCAAAGATGTGCCCTTCAAGGTGGTTGACACCGATAAACGGGACCCCGAGGCCGAAAGCGAGTCCCTTGCCGTGGGAGAGGCCGACAAGTAGCGGCCCGACAAGCCCCGGGCCGTAGGTGGCAGCAACAAGGGATACATCGCCTATGGAGATCCCTGCCTGTTCAAGTATTTCCCTGACCAGGTAAGGGAGCTTACGCAGGTGGTCGCGGGAGGCAACCTCGGGGACGACCCCACCGTAGCGGGAATGTAGCTTTGCCTGGGAGTAGACAAGGTTGGCGGCAAGCTTCGTCTCTTCCTTAAGGACGGCGACGGCGGTCTCATCGCAGGAGGTCTCGATTCCCAGGGTGTAGAAAGGGGTGTTCATAAAAAGCCTCCGCTTTATACCTTAAAGCTTGCTTCTGGGAGGAAAGCGGGAATTCGCCGCAGGCACCATCCACCATTGGCTGGTACAGGGCAAAGGAGCTTTGCCAGCGGTATTGGGTTGCGACGCTGGGTAAAGACAACAATTGCTATGGAGCCTGGCCGGGGAAGTACCCCCTTAACGTCGGAGAAAAGCCCCAGCCAACGTCGGAGATAAATTCCTTGGGGGGTGTAATACTCCGTTTGGTGCTTATTACACCCCCCAGAGCTACGAAAGAAGGCCGTAGCGTCGGGTCTTGTGCCCGACGTTTCCTCCGAGTGTGCGACGTTTCTTGCAATGAGACACAGAGCTACATCAAACTGCAGCATAAGGACCAACTCCGTTGATCTTTAGCTTTTTGCCTTTGAATGTCCAGCAACTTGCTGCGGGGTTCTTTACCGAATGAACTCAGGCTTTAATACGCCGATGTAGGGGAGGTTGCGATAAAGCTCCCCGTAATCCATCCCGTAGCCGACGATAAACTCATCCTGCTCGAGCACAAACCCGGTGTAATCGATATCGACCGGCCTCTCGCGGCGAGCTACCTTGTCAACAAGGGTACAGATCCTGATCGATGCAGGCTTGCGCGCTAAGAAACTGCGCTTTAGGTAGTCGATCGTGTAGCCGGTGTCGATGATATCCTCCACGATCAACACGTCACGGCCTTGGATCGGTCGCTCCAGGTCCTTGATCAGGCGGACCGCCCCTGGGGAGGTTCCATTCCCATAAGAGGCCACACAGATGAAGTCGTACTCGACTTCGGTCGGGATCTGCCGGGATAAGTCGGCAAGAAAAACAAGCGCTCCGTGCAAAACGCAAACCAAAAGCGGTGGACGAGCGCTTAAGTCAAGTGCCAGACCGCCTGCACCGTAGTCGTGCGAGATTCTCTTCCCAAGATCCTTTGTCCGAACCCGGATCGCCTCTTTGCTGAACAGGACCTTTAAGATCCTGTTTTCGAGCACTTCCTTGTTCAATCCTGACTTCCTCCTGGGCTCAATCGCGTACGTGAAAACGCCCCTCCAGCTTCTCCATCCTCTGCGTGATCCCCCCGTACTCGAGGTCGGCGTAGGGAAGCATAGCCGGCCCGGAGAACCCCTGTGCTCGGATGTCGTGTGCCTTCTCCGCGACCCTGTTTCTGATCCAATCCCAATACGGGTGGTCGAACGCGTCGGCCGACTCGGTTAGCCTCCCCTCGTGTACACAAAAGGCAAGACAAGAGACGATTGGTGGGCCGTCGAAGAAGGAGATGCCGGTCCTCGCCTTCACGGGCATCAACGGGCCGGTATGGCTTCCGCGCATAAACCCGGCGACGAGGTGCCCGATCTCGAACGGGGCGAGGACCTCCCCGGTCGCTGGGAAGTTCTTCTGGGTGCGGACGAGCATGATCGGATCGTCCTTGCCCACGTATTTGCCGGCGATGTTGCGCAGCCGTGTGGTGCTGCAGGCAACGGCCTGCTCCCCGTCGGCGCGGGAGCGGATCGTCTCCACCACAAAGCGCCCGTTGTCGCGCAAAAGCGCCGCGAGGTCATAGGCCTCCTCTGGGGTGTTAAGCTCGATCACCCGGTCCCCTTCCGTGTGCGCAACATCCATCACAACGAAAGTGAACCCTTTTCCCACCGCTGGGGAGAGGATCAGGCCAGCGTTGTACATCGGGTCGACGAACGCCAGGTAGAGCGGAAGGTTGTAGGCGCCTGGTTCGGTCTTATCGGCAGCAAACAAGAGGAAAGGCTCGTTTGTCCGCTCCTCGAAGGTCATCTCAGCGACCCCTGGCCCCAACCCGCGCACGTTCCCAGAGAAGGCGTCCTTGAGCAGATCCTGCCCCGCACCGTACAGCCCCTGTTCCCTGGCGACCTTCGTCCCAGCCTGAAATGCCTCCCACGCCAGGCGATGGACCTCTTCTCTCCCCGTCCCCTGCTCGTGGGTAAGGAGGATGGCTATGTCGTCCCCGGTGTGGCCGATGAAGTGATCGAAGATCAGGCCCTTGCCTCCCTCTGCAATGACCTCTTCCACCCTCGCAAGGAGCTCCTTGCTCGGGGTGATGTGCCCGCCGATACTTCCAATGTCGGCCTTAATCGCGGTCAACGTGATCTTCATTCTTCTCGAACCTCCCAGTGAGTGGGTTTGCGTAGCTGAACAGCCAATGCTCTCGCTGACTACATACCGGATTATATTCTCAGCTACACTATAAGTACAACAACAGGGACAAACAAAGGAGTTCCTTCGACCTACCACTCATGCAATAGCAACTTGCTCAATTTTTTAGCGCAGTCAAGACCACTTAGGGGAAGCTTTTCACTTGGTTCTCATCGCCTTTACCAAGATCTTTGCCACCTCTGGGCGGGTGAACTCAGTGGGAAGGTCTTTTCCTTCCCTAAGCAGCGCTCGCACCTTGGTACCAGAGAGGAATAGGTGCTCTTTGTTAGAGTGAGGGCAGGTCTTGCTCGTCGCCATCTGGCCACACTTTTGGCAATAGAAAGCGTGCTCAAACTTCAATGAAACGATGCCGAGCTCCTTAGGGGAAAAGCGCTCGAAGATCTCCTGCGCCGCGTAGGTGCCGTAGTAATCGCCCACGCCGGCGTGATCACGGCCGATGATGATGTGTGTGCAGCCGTAGTTTAACCGGCAGATAGCGTGGAAGATCGCCTCCCGCGGTCCGGCATAGCGCATAGGGGCAGGGAAGGTCCCCAGGAGCACCCGCTCCCGCGGAAAGTAGTTCTCTACTAGCGTGTGGTAGCAGTCCATGCGCACCGCAGCAGGGATATCTCCTTCCTTTGTCGCTCCGATCAGGGGATTTATGAACAGGCCGTCCACCACTTCAAGCGCGCACTTTTGCAGGTACTCGTGAGCACGGTGGATGGGGTTGCGAGTCTGAAAGGCAACGATCGTCTCCCAACCCTTGTCCTGGAACAGCTCTCGCGTCTTTATCGGGTCAAAGTGGTAGTCTGCCGCGATGTTGATCGGAGCGCGGGAAAGAAGACGAATCTCGCCGCCGACCAGGCTCTGCGGTTGGTTGTAGAGTCGAGCCACCCCGGGATGATTCTTATCAGTTGTTCCATAGACGGCTTGGGCTTCACGATCTGTTTCTCGGGCGAAGATATCCTCGACCTTCATCACGCCATAATAGACATCATCCTCCCCTTGCAAGGAGACCCACTGCTCGTGGTCAAGGGCTCTAGCAAGATCACCTTCAATAGGAAGGACGATCGGAATTGGCCAAACTGTACCATCAGGAAGGCGCATCTTCTCAATGACGCTCTGGTAAGCCTCAGAAGTCATGAAACCTTCAAGCGGGCTATAGAGGCCACAGGCGATATTGTCAAGCTCGGACAGGGCAAAAGGAGAAAGGGGTATCGCTGGAAGCTCCTGCACTCTTCTCAGCCACTCGTCTCGTTCTTTTCCCTTTAAGATCAACTGCACCAACGTTTCACCGTGGGGGGCGATCATACTACCTCCCTCCTTGAGGCTTGCGCTGCCTTGGCGCTCCGCCGTGCTGGCGGGATGAGCCCCTGCTGCTCCAGGTGGCGGAGGATCACCTCCGTTGACTCCACCACGGTCTCCTTGTCCGTATGTACGATGATATCCGGGTTTTCTGGTTCCTCATAGGGATCGTTGATACCGGTGAATCCCGTGATCTCTCCGGCGAGGGCTTTCGCGTAAAGACCCTTGGGATCGCGCTCTATCAGCATCTCCAACGAGCAATATGTGTATACCTCAATGAAATTGTGACAGCGAGCGCGGGCGTTTGCACGTGCCTTCCGATAAGGAGAGATAAACGAACATGTCGTGGCTACCCCGTTTTTGGAAAGGAGCTCCGCAACAAATGTAACGCGGCGGATGTTCTCATCCCGATCCTCCTTGGAGAAGCCCAGATCGCGGGTGAGGTCTTGGCGCACCACGTCGCCATCGAGTCGCTGCACGTAGGAAAACCCGCGTCTGCGCAATTCCTCCTCGACGGACTTGGCAAGCGTCGTCTTTCCGGAAGCGGAGAGCCCAGTGAACCAAAGCACGAATCCTTGCTGCATGCTGTCCTCCCTAGTGTGTGGTTTACAGGTAACCGAGGTTACGAAGGCGTTCGCGAAGGAGCTCCACCTCACGAGGCGTGAGAGCAGCGGGTGTTTCGTCGGTCTCGGCCATGATATCTCGCAGCACATATACCACGAACTCGTTGACCGAGCGAAAGCCCGTCCCTTCGATCACCTGACCCAACCGCTCGTAGAGCGGTCGTGGAATCTTAAGCGTTACCCGATCGCTGCTCATACTCTTCTTGTAGTATAACTCACTTCGAAAAGCAAAGCAACCCTTTCATTAGAGTTGACAGGAACCCTCTTAGGCGGTATGATGAATGTACTCTTTTTGGAGTACATAGGAAGGGAGAGGTAGTGTTTGCCTGGTATCTTGCGCCGTTGGCGTTGGCAGCAGAGTATGTGGATTCCACCCTGGGGATGGGGTACGGCACCAGCCTCACACCGATCCTGCTCTTACTCGGTTATTCTCCGCTTCAGGTAGTTCCAGCCATCTTGCTTTCCGAACTTATAACCGGCCTGCTCGCTGCGGGGCTGCACCACGGGGTGGGAAACGTAAGCTTCAGGCGGGGTTCCAAGGACCTCAGGGTTGCCGCCGTCCTTAGTGCAATGAGCGTCGTTGGTGCGTTGGCAGCTGTGTTCCTCGCGGTGAGCTTACCTGCAAGAACGGTCAAACTCTATATCGCGGTGGTTGTACTTGTTATGGGCTTTCTTATCCTCCTAAAAAGGAAAGGGGGGCTCTCTTTCTCCTGGGGGCGGCTTGTGGGGATCGGAGCGGTCGCTTCATTCAACAAAGGGATCTCCGGTGGTGGCTATGGCCCGCTTGTGACCGCCGGCCAGATCGTCTCCGGGGTGGGAGCAAAGAGTGCCATTGGGATTACCAGCCTTGCCGAGGGCCTCACCTGTTTGGTGGGAGTTATAACCTTCCTTGCCCTTAAACCCGGGACCTCGTGGACGCTCGCCCCGCCCCTGCTCTTGGGTGCGGTCCTCTCAGTCCCCTTGGCTGCCTTCACAGTGAAGCGCCTTCCAGAACGAAGCTTCACCCTTGTCATTGGAGTCGTCGTGCTCATCCTGGGCGGCCTGAGTCTGTTCCGCGCCCTTTCTTAAGGATTACACGAGTTTTTCCTGCGAGGAGGAACCGCCCTAGGCCCGGTTTAACTCTAAAGTTCGGCTATGAAGGTGCTTTTCTCGGAAGGTCACGCTGCTTACACATCAGCCCCGAGAGGGATGCGCAACAGGTTGTAGGACGCAAGCAGACAAGATAGAGTAAAGCAACGAAGGTGAGCTAAAATAGAGCGAAGTGCAGACTGGATGAACATAGCGCAGGGAGACCTTGAGCACGCCAAAAACGATGTGAAGGGTGGTTTTCACAACATGAGAGAAAGAGGCAGCCTAAATGCCAGATCTCGCGCCTGTTTCACGTCGCGAACTGATTAAGCGTTTGAGAAGGTTGGGGTTTGACATTACCGGGAGAGTAGAAGATCCTGTTCTTAAGGTACTACAAGTGGTAGGTGCAGGTGAAGATCAAGGGATGATAATCTCAGGTGGTTAGGGTGGGTAAGAAAATAAATAGAATACAAGGAACAAGATTTAGATCAGATCCCAAGGATCACATGAAGAAGACACCTAACATATCTCTGAAAGAAATAGAGAAGTATTCCCGCGAGATTGCAGAGAAATTTCATCCCGAGCAGATCATCTTGTTTGGTTCCCATGCCTACGGTGAAGCGACCCCTGACAGTGACGTGGATCTCCTGGTGGTGATGGAATTTGTTGGCCGCCCGGTGGACAAATCCTATGAGATACGTCGATCCACGAAAAGCCCATTCCCGCTGGATCTCCTGGTGCGGCGTCCCTCTGATTTACAACGACGAATTGAGCTAGGAGACTTCTTTCTCAAGGAGATCATGGAGAGAGGAAAGGTCCTTTTATGAACGAGCTCGTTCGTGAGTGGATAGAAAAAGCAGAAGCAGATATTCGTACCGCCGAGCGGGAAGCTGTGGTGACAGATAGACCCAACTGGGACGCTGTATGTCTCCATGCCCAACAATCTGTGGAGAAGTATCTGAAAGCAATACTCCAGCAAAAACGTATTCCTTTCCACAAAACTCACGATTTATCCTCTCTGGCGGAGCCTCTTCTTCCAACGTATCCTGAGTGGGAAGCTTTGAGTGACTCCCTAAAGAGACTATCACTTTTTGCCGCAGAGCTTCACTATTCGGGTGAAGCAGCCTCCAAACAGGATGCTATGCAAGCAGTTGAGGCCATGCGGCAGTGGTGCTCCCGATTACGAGAACCTTTGGGAATTTCCAAAGGGGCGAAAAAGGACCCCGCAGCAAGCTAAAGGGGCATTGAAAGGCAAAAACCTAAAGGGCTAAGCGGAGTTGGTCCTTATGTTGCAGTTTGATGTAGC
>DQCH01000040.1 GCA_003545155.1 Candidatus Acetothermia bacterium | reverse complement strand
CCGACCTCGGTCGGGGACGCCGGGTTGGAAACGTCGATGATGACCAACCCGTTTCCCCCATCGGCGACGTAGGCGTAGTCCACCACCACCACCACGTCCCTGGCATCCCCCGGCGTGTCGTAGAAGCTGACCTCAAGCGGAGACGCCGGATCGGAAACGTCGATGATGCGCAGCCCCTCATTTCTATTGGCTATGTAGGCATAGTTTCCAGCCACCGCCACGTCATAGGCAACTCCCGGCGTGTCGTAGAAGCCGACCTCAAGCGGAGACGCCGGATCGGAAACGTCGATGATGCGCAGCCCGCCATCGGCGACGTAGGCACAGCCCCCCGCCATCGCCACGCCATAGATATATCCGGACGTATCGTAGGAACCGATCTCAGTCGGGTTCGCTAGGTCGGAAACGTCGATGATGTGCAGCCCATCACCCTCAACGGCGAGATAAGCATAGTTACCTACCACCGCCACATCTTGCACAATAGCATGCAGGGGGATCGTCTTCCCGACTGCGGAGGGTGCGGTCAAATCGGAGACGTCGAGAATGGTCAGACGCGGACCATCGCCTATATAGGCGTAGTCCTCCTGCACCGCCACAGCGTAGACGCCGCCGCCAATCTGTCCCACAAATTCCACGTTTTCGGCGTCGGCAATGGAGGCTGGCTGCGCCTTGGCGACCGTGGATAGCAGCGGAACCAGCAAAGCCATACCCACAAGAAACACGGATACAGTGAACAGTCGCGTTTTCATTTTTCATCCTTTCGCTTGTGTACTAGCTCGCGCTCGTCATGAGCCTCCCGGTTATGATAGCCTGACATGTCCCCCTGAGACAAAAAGTCCCCAGTCTCAAGGAATCATCGATCATTGCCCACCTGTCCGAGGAGAGAGTGAGGTCGAGCAGAGAAGACGAGCCTAGAGGGCGCTGGGGGTCTACCATTTTACAGGTGACGGGCATACCTTTGGCAAGTAGAATATCTACTTGACGGGGGTGTGGCTCGCGGGGTCCGCAGGCCTGTAATAGGGCACTGCTCACTCTGAACTGCCGCCCCCGTCGTTTGTTTCATCCAGTGTGTCTATCGGGATGGTGCGCATCTTGAAAAGGATGGTCGCTCTGGGAAATCCTGGGAAATTGGGGGACACAACACCGGAAATTGGGGGACACAACACCTATTTCTGAATCCTTTGCTTTGAGCTGCGGGTGCTGAGGCTACACTCTGTTCCCCGGCAATCCTGCTAAATGTCCAGCAGGAGTTACCACTCACTCGATGAAGACGGGGGTGATGCTTGATGGAACGGCTGTTATACTACCCCTGATCATTTCGGGCACGACGAGGCTTTTGTCGAGGTTCAATTTGGTGACGATCCGGGTGACGGTGACCTCCCTTTCGCCAAGCACGGCGGTCAAGGCCAAATGCCACAACTTTTGCATTTGGTAGCACCATGTGCTAAACTACTAGCGTATGTTCTCAAGAGGTTTCTGGTTGGAGCAGATCGAAACAGCCTGGAAAGAGCGGACCATCGTCTGGCTTGCAGGGGTACGTCGCGTTGGGAAGACCGTTCTGAGCCAGCTCTTGCCGGGCACGGAGTACTACGATTGCGAGCTTCCAAGAACACGACGCCTACTCGAAGATCCGCAAGGGTTCCTGAGTGAGGTCCGTGGAAAACGGATCGTGCTCGATGAGATTCATCGGCTCATGAATCCCTCACAGCTTTTGAAGATCGCTTCGGATCACTACAAAGATGTAAAGATCCTTGCGACTGGTTCGTCCACCCTCAGTGTTTCTGCAAAGTTTCGTGATACATTGACGGGGCGCAAGAGGACAGTGTGGCTCACGCCGATGGTCACCGCCGATCTTGTTGCGTTTAACAGGGATGATATTTCCTACCGGCTCCTTCGCGGAGGGTTGCCCCCGTTCTTCCTCTCCGAAAAAATACCAGAAGCCGACTTCCAAGAATGGGTCGACTCTTATTGGGCCAAGGATGTCCAAGAATTGTTCCGCCTGGAACGGCGAGCTTCGTTTCAAAAGCTCTTTGAATTGATCTTCGCGCAGAGCGGCGGCATCTTCGAAGCGACGCGGTTCACGGCTCCGTGTGAGATAAGCCGGCAAACGGTCGCCAACTATCTCAAGGTTCTCGAAGCGACCCTCGTTGCTCATATTGTGCGTCCGTTCAGCACACACCGGTCGACAGAAATCGTGTCAGCGCCGAAGGTGTACGCATTTGATACGGGCTTCGTCTGTTATCTGCGCGGTTGGGATGCGCTGCGCCGGGAGGATCTCGGTACCCTGTGGGAGCATTTCGTGCTCAATGAGCTTCACGCGCATCTGCAGACACGAGAAATTCGCTACTGGCGCGATAAGAACAAACATGAGATCGACTTTGTGTATTGCCAGCGAGGGAGTCCTCCCGATGCGATCGAATGCAAATGGTCGGCCGACGAGTTCGATCCCGGGAATCTGCTCGCTTTTCGACGTCAATACCCTAAAGGCCGCAATTGGGTAGTGGCCACGGACGTGGAACGCTCATACAGTCGACATCACAAAGGAGTAGACGTTCGCTACGTCAATCTGGCGACCCTGGTTGGCCAGTTCACGGATGGATCATCACCTCGGGCTTCATCTACATGAGGACTGCCGACCCGTTAAGTGTCAGCTCCGCCGCGATCTGCCGTTTGCTCGAAGTCGATCCCGTGCGCCTGGCACCACTCAATCGCCACTTCCTCATAACCACGGTCCCGAAATGCATACCATCGTTCGGCCAACCCCAGCTGGTTCACGGTATCCTTGAAGCGCCGAAACGCGCCAGAACCCCGTAGCGCCCGGTCTAACTGTATCCGTGCCTCCTCCTCGACACATGAGTCGGCGAATCGCTCCATTATATGGTACTCGTCAATCTCAAACTGGTCCGGGAACCGTACATAGTCAGTACTTTCAACCACCGCCCGCGCCACGGCCATCGCGTCTCGTTCCCAGTCGGCCAGCTCCACATCCTCTTCCCCTGCCTCGGCGGCGGTGAGGTGCTCCGCAGCGACAGTCACCACCTCCCCCGTCCTGGTGTTCAAGTACGAGGTCATCTCATCGGACTGGAACTCCATTCCCTCAATGATGTCTTGCAACCGAACCCGTATTGCCATCCTTCCCTCAAAATGCGCGTTTACGCCACCATCGCACCTTTGAAAACATGCCTCGCTGACGTCTAACGATGATTAATCCGCAATGCCGCAACATCGTACGACGACCATCGCGGTGTGACAACTCCGCTCTTGTTGCCTTTGACATGCTTACGGGTTTAGATATTGACATGCGCATCCTTGTAGATTCCGGGGCAGATACCGCAATCCGATGATCCTCGCTATGCGATGCACTCAAGTGGGCCTCAGCTTGAGCGACTGGTTAGCCGCGAACCTATGCTGCCGAACTGGCTGCCAGAACCTTTACCTCTTGTTCTAGCCGTCCCTCGAGGCGATCCTTTTCCACTTCCAGATCATATCGGGCCTGGAGGTTCAACCAAAAACGCTCCGACATGCCAAAATACCTGGCTAACCTAAGCGCCGTGTTCGCTGTGATCGAACGCTTGCCGTGAACAATCTCATTGACGCGCCGCGCGTGTACGCTGATGTCCTTTGCCAACCGATACTGACTGATACTCATTGGCTTCAAGAATTCTTCGAGCAAAATCTCCCCAGGGTGAACCGGGGCAAACTTCCCTTCCGTCATTTGTATCTACCTCCTAGTGATAATCCGCGATCTCCACCGCGTAGGCATCTCCTTCGCTCCAGCGAAAGCATATTCGCCACTGGTTGTTGATCCGAATGCTGTATTATCCCACCCGATCCCCCAACAGCTTCTTAAGCCTGTTACCCGGAGGAACGCGAAGATCATCTAATCTCTCTGCAGCATCAAGCATCGCGAGTTTTCGCCAGGTGGTGCGGTGTAAATCAAGGGGAAATCGCCCTGAGAACCGACGTTTGAAGAGCCGCTCTGTTTCTTTGTCTTGGAAACTCCTGATCATCGATCAATAATAACGCGATACGTTAATAGTGTCAAGCGTTATTATCCCGAATCTATTCCCTCAGACTGCTCATATCACGGCTATCGCGGCTCACAATCTCCCCTCTAGTGAAGGGCGGCCACACTCGACAAGGACGCGCTGATCGGCTATACCTACCTAATTGTGAACAAAGTGACGATCTACACCGATGGGGCGTGCAGTGGAAATCCAGGCCCGGGCGGCTGGGGGGCGGTCCTTATAAGCGGTCATCATCGTAAGGAAATCTCTGGTGGCGATGTCAAAACAACCAACAACCGCATGGAGTTAAAGGCAGCGATCGAGGCACTTAAAGCGCTCCACGAGCCCTCACAGGTCGACCTCCATACTGACTCCACTTATCTGAAGAAGGGAATGAGCGAGTGGATCGTCACCTGGAAGAAAAACGGCTGGAGGCGTCGCAGCGGAAAGCGCTTTCTTCCGGTGAAGAACGAGGATCTATGGCGTGAGCTTGACCGACTGGCCAATCGTCATCGGGTTAGATTTCACTGGGTGGAGGGGCACGCCGGTCACCCGGAGAACGAGCGCTGCGATGAACTGGCACGCCAGGCGATCCCCAGTCGCAGGAGGAAGAAGAGTGGCTAAGGTCTACGTAACCTGTAGGGTTTTCCCTGAAGAG
>DQCH01000056.1:1915-9242 GCA_003545155.1 Candidatus Acetothermia bacterium | reverse complement strand
ATGTAGGAGAAGAGCTCTCGATGGTCATCCTACTTCCCGAGCTTGAGAAATTCGAACAGTTCGAGCGGGCGCTTCATGCCGACAGGCTCGGGGAGATTTTAGGTGAGCTTTGGCGCAGGGAAGTCCACTTGGTTATGCCCAAGTTCTCCTTCACCTCAGGGTTCGATCTGAAAGGGATGCTCTGTAAGCTGGGAATGCCCGCTGCCTTCTCCGAAGAAGCGGACTTCTCGGGAATGGACGGGACGCACGACCTGTGGATCGACGATGTCTACCACAAGGCGTTCATCAAGGTCGATGAGCAGGGAACAGAGGCGGCCGCGGCCACCGGAAATGTGATGGTACCAGCAGCTCCCATTCCGGTGTGGATCGATCATCCGTTCATCCTTCTCATCCGCGACCGCGAGACTGGTGTGATCCTGTTCCTGGGCCGCGTCCTCAACCCGGAGAAGTGAAGGTGCGAAAGAGCGAAAGGAGGCAAGAGGTGAAGGAATCAAGTGTGCAGTTAAACCTTAAATCACCTTAAGGAGGTGCGTGATGAAGGTTCGGATTGTGTTGTTGGCAGCGTTGGTTTTGGTGGTGGGACTAGGCGCCGGCCTCGTCTCGGCAGAGGGGAAGACGATCACCGTCGGCCCCTCTGGCTGCGACTATACCTCGATCCAAGAAGCGATCGATGCCGCAAGCCCCGGGGATGTGATCAAAGTAAAGACTGGCACCTATCAGGAGAACCTGATCATCGATAAGCCCCTCACCCTGCGGGGTGAGGGGCCAGATCTGGTTACGATCGATCGAAGCCCCTCTGCCGAGGTCTCCCAAGCTACCCTTTGGGTCTCGAATAACGTGACGGTGACAGGATTTACCATCACCAACACCGACCCTGACAAGCAGGCGATCGGCATCTGGATCTCTGGGGACGACGTGCACATCGTGGCAAACCGCATCGTGGACGTGTGGGTTGGAGTCGAGGCCTTCGCAGGGGGTGATGGTGTCGAGATCGCACACAACGAGATCCTAAGGTGCCAGATCGTTGGTATCGGAGTCCTCGCTATAGGCACTATCATCACAGAGAACACAATCTCAGAATGTAACGGTGGAATCGCGCTTGGGTTCAAACCTCCCGAAGGGCTCGGCGGGGTGGCCAGCGCCACGATCTTTAAGAATACGATCTCAAGGAACCGATTTGGGATCGTCTCCTATGGAGCGATCGCCAACATCTTCCACAACCTGATCGAGGAGAACAGCGGCCCCGGAATCGCGACTGCGTATGGTCCCTCCTCCTTCACGATCATGGGAAACACCATCCGAAAAAACGGTGAGGAGGGAATCCGCCTTGGTCCTGGTGATATCGCAATGTTGCTGCAGAACACCGTGGCCGAGAACAAGGGCAACGGCATCCTCCTCGCGGTCGAGTTCGCCGAGGTCGCAGGGAACCGCATCTTGGCCAATCAGGGAAACGGGATCAACGTTCGGTCCTGTGGTATCGCGGTGATTGTGGGAGGTGGCTACGATGCGGGTTGGGTTCACGCTAACGTGATCAAGGATAATGAGGGCTACGGGCTGTTCGCCGAGGATGCATCTATGATCCTCGCGTGCTATTCGAATGAGATTTCTGGTAACGAGATGGGAGATTTCTCGGAGAACCTAAAGGATCAGTGCCAGAAGGCAGGAGGTTCGGAATAGGGAAAGATGTTCGCGGAAAAGAGTGCCATTCCTTGAATAAGGAGGTCAAGTGATGCTGACAAGAATAGCAGCATGGTTAGGTGTTGGTTTAGCGTTGTTTGGGTTTGTGGCGGTTGCCGATACAGTGATCCTCAATACCCCAGGGGCAAAAACCGGTGGAACACTGGTGATCGGGGTCAGCCAGACGTTTTGGGACCTTGACCCGAGGATCTCGAACTCTTTTTACGACGGGTATGTCACGGGTGAGGTCTTCGACGACCTGATCGCCCTCGATCCAGAGACGTTGGAGCCGCGTCCCTATGTAGCGAAGTCGTGGGACGTCGTCAGCGATAAACAGATCCGCTTCTACCTTAACCAGGGGATCAGGTTCCATAACGGTGAGGACCTGACTGCGGAGGACGTGGCGTTCACCCTCAACTCGATCGTTGATCCGGCGAATGCCTCGCCTAACCAGACCGAACTGATCTGGATGCAGGAAGCGATTGTAGTCAACAGCTCCACGGTGGACATTCTCGTCAAGGCGGAGTATGCTCCCTACGCACCGCTCTTCTCCGCATTGAACCTGGCGATCGTTCCCAAGGACACGGTGCTTGAGATGGGAGACGAAAAGTTTAACCTGAACCCGGTCGGCAGTGGACCGTACAAGTTCGTGGAGTGGATCACTGGTGATCACATCACCCTCGAGCGAAACGAAGACTATTGGCTTGTCTACCCAAACCTGGACAAGGTGATCTACCGCCCGATCCCGACGCTCGCCACAATGATGCTCGAACTGGAAGCCGGTGGAGTCGACATTGCTGACAACATACCAGCACAAGACATAGCTAGGTTTAAGGCAATGGATAGCGTCAATGTTCTTCAATGTGCAAGCCTCTCCTACTTCTACCTCTTCTTTAACATGTCACACCCACCGTCAAACGATATCCGCTACCGCAAGGCGGTCTACCTGTCGGTCAATATGGACACGGCGATCTACGATATCTTCCAGGATCTGACAGGTATCAGAGCCTACGGGTGTATCCCACCCGCGTTGTGGGCAAACGATAGCCAGTACTTGGAGACCAACGTCGCACTCAGCGAGAACGACGTGCGAGCCAAGCAACTGTTTATCCAATTAAAGGCCCAAGGGGTCATTCCCGATGATTATCAAACGACGGTTTACTCTCCGCTCGATCCGCGCCGCACGCAACTGGCAACGATCATCGCCGAAAGCCTCAAGGAGAATGGGCTTGACGCCAGGGTGCAGCCGCTCGACTGGGGGCCCTATCTCGACCTGGTTCGCCACTCCGAGGCAGATCCGCTCGGGGAGGACTTCGATCAGGGGATCATCGGTTGGAGCGGTGGTCCTGACCCGCACGACTTCCTCTACTACCTGCTCCACTCCGATAACGCCGTTGTTGGAGCGGCGGAGAATCTCTCGTTCTACATGAATCCGGACGCAGATGCGTTGATCCACGCGGCAGATACAACGCTCGACCAGATGGAGCGCGAGCGGCTCTACGTCGAAGCGCAGCGGATCTGCTGCCACGAGTACGTCCATATTCCGCTCTATCACCTCATCGAGACAAAGGGCGTGCGCACGCGGGTGCACGGGTTCCGGATCGACCCGCGCGGAGGTATCCACCTGTGTGATTCATATCACAATGTGTGGGTGAAGGAATAGGAGGCTCGTGAGTGAAACATTGGTACAGTAAAAACACAAATCGCATAAAAGAGGTGAAAAACAATGAAACGTTTTGCGGTACTGCTTATCGGAATATTGCTGGTAATGGGAGTGAGTTCCTCTTTGACTTTCGGGTTGCCGCCCTATCCTGCTCCAATCATCACGGCAACGGTGTCAAACGTAGTCGACGGGGAGACGATAGACGTTGAGGTCGTCGCCATCACCGGTGATCAGGTCATCGTTATGATAGACGCGCAAGGGAAGATTACCAGTGCCTTTCGTTTCCCCGACTGGTGTCCAGTTGATGTAGGAGAGCAGGTACAGGTCCGTTACATCGGCATCACCGTGCCCGAAAAGGCATCTCCCTTCAATGAATTGTTGGTCGCAGGAAAGACAGTCTATCTGGAACTCGATCTAGCCCATTGGGACGACGAGCATCGGTTGTTTGCATACGCGTACCTGGACGCCGAAGGGTACTTGATGGTCAACGCAATCCTTGTAGGGATGGGTTTTGCGAACGTTGTGCCCGACACACTCAACTATCGTTACGCCAACATCCTGCAAGGATTAGCCGAAAAAGCAAAGGAGTTGAAGCTTGGTTTTGGGTATTCGAGTCTAATCTTTAACGGAGAGTAGTGGCTGCTGTTCAATCCATCGTTGGACGGTGCAATAGAGGTGATTAAAGCTCATTAGCAAGGAGGCTGCAGATGCTAACAAGACGAGTAGTGATAGGACTGATTGTTGGTCTGTTGGTGTTCGGAGTATGGGCGGTCTCTGAGACGGATGTCCCTGAGACCCCGGAGGCGTCCGTTGGCGGCACTTTGGTCATCGGGGTCAGCCAGACGTTCAGGGACCTCGATCCGAGGATCTCGGACTCTATCTACGATTGGTATGTGATCGGTGAGGTCTTCGACGACCTGATCGCCCTCGATCCGGAGACGTTGGAGCCACGGCCTTATGTTGCAAAGTCATGGAACGTCGTCAGCGACAAACAGATTCGGTTCTATCTGAACCAAGGAATCAAGTTCCATAATGGTGAAGACCTGACTGCGGAGGACGTGGCGTTCACCCTCAACTCGATCGTTGATCCTGAGAACGACTCTCCCAATTGTTGGGCGCTTTCCTGGATGCAGGAAGCGATTGTAGTTAACAGCTCCACGGTGGACATTCTCGTCAAGGCGGAGTACGCTCCCTACGCACCGCTCTTCTCCGCATTGAACCTGGCGATCGTCCCCAAGGATACGGTGCTTGAGATGGGAGACGAAAAATTCAACCTGAACCCGATCGGCAGTGGACCGTACAAATTCGTGCGGTGGATCGTCGGAACGGAGATCGTGCTTGAGCGAAACGAGGACTACTGGCTCGTCTATCCGAACCTCGACCGGGCCATCTACCGTCCGATCCCGACGCTGTCAGTCATGATGGGCCAGCTTGAGACCGGCGCGATCGACATTGCCGATAACATGCCGTTCCAGGACATCCCGCGCTTTCAGGCGAACCCGAACGTGGACGTGTGGCAATGCCCAGACCTCTCCTACTTCTACCTCTTCTTCAACCTGCAGCATGCGCCAGGAAACGACATCCGCTACCGTGAGGCGGTTGGCATGTCGATCGATATGGATGAAGCGATCTACGCCATCTTCCAGGGGTTGACCGGCATCAGAGCCTACGGGTGCATCCCGCCGGCGCTGTGGGCGAACGACAGGGATTACCTGGCATACGACATCGCCCTTGAGGAGGACGATATTCAGGCCAACTGGCTCTTCTCTCAATTGAAGGCCGAGGGGGTCATCTCCGAAGACTATGAAACGACGATCTACTGCCCGCTCGATCCGCGCCGCACGCAACTGGCGACGATCATCGCCGAAAGCCTCAAGGAGAATGGGCTTGACGCCAGGGTGCAATCGCTTGATTGGGGCCCCTACCTCGACCTGATCAACCGCTCCGAGGCGGATCCGCTCGGGGAGGACTTCGACCAGGGGATCATCGGTTGGAGCGGTGGTCCTGACCCGCACGACTTCCTCTACTACCTGCTCCACTCCGATAACGCCGTTGTTGGAGCGGCGGACAACTTCTCGTTCTACAGGAACCCCGAGGTAGACTACCTGATCTCTACCGCAGATACGACGCTCGACCAGGAGAAGCGCGAGCGGCTCTACGTCGAAGCGCAGCGCCTCTGTTTTGAGGAGTACGTCCACATTCCGCTCTATCACCTCATCGAGACGAAGGGCGTGCGCACACGGGTGCACGGCTTCCGGATCGACCCGCTCGGAGGCATTCACCTGTGTGACCCGTACCACAATGTGTGGGTGGAGTAATAGAGAGTTCGTGAGTGAAGCATACGGCAAGAAAAACAGCGAATGGCTCGCTTCCCAAGCGTTGCGTACACGCCGAAAGCGGACTTCGCAAGGGCAAGGGGTCAAACCTTGTCTTTTGCATCTCTTGCCCCTCTTCTGGGGTTGGGCTGGGTAGAGCAAATACTGTCCTCCATTGGCGGCTCAAAGGGAAGCTTCCGTGAATCTATGAAGCTGGTTATTGCCATGAAAGATTGAAAACTTGTCCTCCGCGGAGAAAGTGGAACTCTTGCCTAAACTAACGGCAATGAGAGAAAGAAATGTGCAAAAAAACCAATTAACCAAGGAGGTATCAAAACGATGAGTATGAGGTTCAACGTAGGAAGGAATTTGGTGATATTGGCGTTGGTTATGACGCTTTGGGCCAGCATCGCCTCAGCAACCCCAGGGACGATCACCGTCGGTCCTTCGGACTACGACTACACCTCGATCCAGGCGGCGATCGATGCCGCCGCGCCGGGAGATACGATCGAGGTACAGGCGAGCGGGAGCCCTTATCAGGAGACACTGACTATTAGCACCGCTGACCTCCATATCTATGTCCCTGGGGACTGCGTGGTCATTGACGGGGGTGGAGCCGAAGTCGTTGTAACCATTCAGGCCGATGGGGTCCAGTTCTCCGGGTTCACGGTCCAGAGCGGCTCGGTGAGGATCGCGGTCGAGAGAGCCAATGGGGTTCGACTCCAATGGAACACCCTCAGCGGTTGGTTTTACCATACCGAGACCCTCATCCGGTTGAATCAGACGAGGGACGCCCTCGTGCGCGGGAACGTGCTGCAAGGGTCGGCCAAGGAGGGGATCGTCCTCATCGAGGCAGAGGAGAGCCGGGTGATCGAGAACCGGATCGATGGCAACCTTGGCGTTGCGATCCGGCTGGATCGGGCGAGCGGAAACACCCTCTCCGGGAACGAGGTCCTCGGCGCTTACGTCGGGATCGGTCTCCTCGATTCCTCGGGGAACCTCCTCGAGGAGAACCGCTTCACGGGAGTCTACGGGGGCTTCTACTTGAAGGGCTCCGATGGCAACGTCCTTCGCCGCAATCAAGGGCGTGGAGGGTCGATCGAGGGGAACGGCAATCTGGTCCTGGAGAACGACTTTACGGCAATCGGCGAAGGGGAATATGTCTTCCAGGTGAACGGAGCGCGCAACCTCATCCGCGACAACCGGCTCGACGGGGAGGGCGTGATGGAGGTGGCCCTGTTTATTCTCGGCGACGGGAATGTGGTGGAACGTAATCTCGTCTACAACACCCCTGGAATCGGGGTCGACACATCCGGGGAGAACCTCATCGTGGGAAACGATATCTGGAGGAATCGGATCGGAGTGAGCGCATCTCCTGGGACAACCCTTCGCTTCAACCGGATCTACGATAATGCACGGTTCGGGCTGGAGCAAAAAATCCCTGCGCAGGGCACTGTCGATGCCCGGTGGAACTGGTGGGGATACGTGAGCGGCCCGTATCATCCCGATCTCAATCCCGAAGGTGAAGGCGATGAGGTGAGCGATGGGATTGAGTTTACTCCCTGGCTTGATAGCCCACCCCGTCAATGAACTACCCCGCCGCAAGCGGTTGGGATATTACTAACATCACGTCACACCACGAAGGCCCGTGTCCACGAACGAACCACTGGAT
>DQCH01000056.1:0-1899 GCA_003545155.1 Candidatus Acetothermia bacterium | reverse complement strand
CGGGGAATCCAACCCGCAGAGATTGAACCGAAGCGAGTTTGAGATTGATTTAAGGAGGCAATAAACGATGAAACATTCGGTATGGCTAAAGATAGGAGGTGAAAGAAGAATGCCTAAAGCAAATTGGTGGAAGATTGGATTGGTTTCGGTGCTGGCAGTCGTGCTACTGGTGGTAATCGGCCTACCTCAGGGAGCGATCATAAATCCCGATACGTTAGTTTACGTCACCTATGGTACGGTCAATACTCTCGATCCAGCATATTCGTATGATGAGGCAAGTTCTGCGGTCATCTTCAACGTCATGGAGAATCTGGTCAGTTGGCCGTACGGCGTTGTCGATACCGATGAGACCGATCTTAGCTACTCGCTTGCATCAGAGGACCTTCTGCCGATGTTGGCAACGGTCGTGCCATCGGTCGATAACGGCCTTGTGAGGGAGTACCCAGACGGGTCGGTCACTTATCAGTTCCCAATCCGCAAGGGTGTGAAGTTCCACCAAGGTGGGGACCTCACCCCGGAGGACGTGGAATACACCTTCGAGCGGGGGATACTGCAGGACCGCGATGGTGGTCCCCAGTGGATGCTAATTGAGCCCCTCTCCGGGCAAGAATACGGGAGACTCTACCAGGTCGTGAATGACGTTCTTGGTATTGATACCAAGAAGGGCACACTGATCAAGGATCTGACCCCGGAGCAGCAGGCTAAGTTCTACAACGAGGCGATCGATCCGTTGGTGGAGGTCACCCCCACGGGCGACGTCGTCTTCCACCTGGCTTCACCCTATCCGCCGTTTCTCTCCATTCTTGCTCACAGCGGAAACTGGGGAGCGATCCTCGATAAGGAGTGGGTCATCGAGCAGGGCGGCTGGGGTGGCCAAGCTGACACCTGGGCCGCGTGGTACAACCCGGGCGGGGGCCAGGTCGCTGAGGTCTCGGAACTGTATGACGTCATCAACGGGACCGGGCCGTACATGCTCGAATCGTGGACCCCTGGAGTGAATATCGTCTACAAGTGCTTCGATGACTACTGGCGCGAGCCGGCAGCGATCAAAACCGTGGTCAACAAGAAGATCCAGGAGTGGTCGGACCGTCTATTGCTCTTCGGCCGTGGCGCTGCCGACATCTGCACGGTGGATCCTCAATACTTGCTGCAGGTGATGGGACAGCCTGGTATTGTCGTGACTTTGGACCTGCCAACATTGAGCCTGAACCCGGTCGTCTCCTTTACCTCCGATCTAAATATGGCGAGTAACGACCTAGTCGGCTCAGGGACGTGGGCCGAGGACGGTATTCCGTCTGAGTTCTTCAACGACGTTCATTTGCGAAAGGCATTCGCCTACGCGTTTGAGTACGATACCTACATCAGCAGTGTGCTTGGCGTAGCCGGAGGTTACCGCACACACGGACCGATTCCCAAGGCGTTTTCATGGGCGTACGATGATGATCCAGCCCTCTACTACAACTACGATATGGCAAAGGCAGAAGCGGAAATGCGGCTCGCCCACGGCGGCAGGGTCTGGGCTACCGGCTTCACGTTCACCCTTATCTACGATGAGGGATGCGATACCCGTAGGGTGATCTTTGAGATCCTGAAGAGGAACATCGAGTCGATGAATTCCAAGTTCCACATCGATGTGCGCGGTGTGCCGTGGGCGAGCTATCTTGACCGCATGGTCGCCGAGCAGATGCCGCTGTTCGTGATCGGCTGGATAGCTGACTTCCCTGATCCGGACAACTTCGTGGTGCCGTTCGCTCATTCCACCGGAACCTTCGCTGGCTGGCAGGGCGACTCGATGATCGCGATGTTTAAGGAGAAATACGATCCACTGATCGCAGCCGCGATGGCGACAACTGATCAGGCAGCGCGTGCCGTGATCTACAAGCAGATCGAGCACATGTC
>DQCH01000096.1:4699-10066 GCA_003545155.1 Candidatus Acetothermia bacterium | reverse complement strand
TACGAAAAGGGAACATCCGTTAGAAGAGATCTGCCGCAACACTTTCGCCACCCGTAGCGGCAAACGAACTCATCTAACGAATACTATCCGAAGCTTTTGTTCCCTTTCAACAGCCAATCGGAGGATTAGGAAGGCAACCAAACGAGCGAGAGAGTCTGGCAAACCGTTACTGAGGAAGCCTGTTCACCGCGATAGCGGCGTCTTCACTCAGTACATCGGCGTAGATCTGCGTGGTCTGGATCGAGCGGTGGCCGAGTTGCTTTTGCACAAGGCGGATGTTGTACTCGGACGCCCTGTAGAGCAAAGAGGCGTAGGTATGCCGACAAGAGTGAATGGAGAACCGCGCTGGAAGGCTGATTGCCTCTGCGTTTAACTTGAAGATTCGATAGACCGCGCTGCGGGTGAGTGGGCCCCCATTGCGCGAAGAGACAAAGAGCGATGCATGACCGGTCATCGACTCTCCTACCTGCTCCTTCCAAGTGAGAAAATCGAGTAAATGCTCACGCAGGGCTTTCCCCATCTTCACACCGCGTTTCTTGTCGCCTTTGCCGTGCTGGACGATCAGCGAGGCGTTCTCCCGATCAAGGATTAAGTCGCGAACACGCAGATTACATATCTCCGAGGCGCGCAGACCGGTGTCTAAAGCAACGTGGAGGATCGCCCAGTTGCGCACCGGATTCTTACGACCATCGGCCTCAGGCGCCGCGGCACGCTCGCGGCAATGTGTCTTCAGGGCATGGACCTGTTCAAGCGTTAGAAAGTCTTCGTGTGTGACCTCAAGCGGCACCTTTCCCCCTTTATATGTCGCAGTAGACGGTAGCCAAACACCGGCGCGCGACAACGGACAGGTGTCGCAACAAAAGGTCACTTTTGTTGCGAAAGTTCTATCCTGGGTCCGAAATGCCCTAGAGAAGTGGGTTTTGTGCGTTGAGAAGAAGGGGGACACTGTCACACCTCTGCTGCGAGACCCTATTTCACCCAGGGTCGAGGCGGACGAGGCGATTTATGAGCCTCTCATTCGATCGTGTATCTTTCGACGATCTTTTTCTCCTCGCCTACAACCTCGCCCGTTACCTCGAAGTAGGGGGCGATCCCCGAGCGCTTCAACTTCTCGCGCAGGAGGTTATCGAGCTGGAAGATCCCCGCGGAGTTCGACATCTTAATGTGGATCTTAACCGGGCGTTCCTCTCCTTTCGCGAGGAGAACCTTCTTGATCGCCATCGCGGAGACGGAGTGGATCGATGCTTTACCGGTCGTAAACGGAATACGTGCCCGTCCCGATTCCATGTCCAGCGCATCGGCGATCTTCACTACTCCCGCCTCCACGGTCAGGGGGAGGATATCGCGGCGATGCGCGTGTATGGCGTGAAGGATTTCCCCTTCGAGGATGGTCGCCTCCTTCTCGGGATAGATCCCCTCGAGGAACTCTTGGATCAACGGTGGGGCAAGGATGAGTGAGAGTTCCTCATGGCGATGTCGGTGAATGACGTGTCCGATATCGTGCAGGACGCAGGCCAGGCAGACGATCACCTCCGCATCCTCCGCGTCCAGGTGATAATCGGTGACCACACTCGGCACCACCCCGCCCTCGATGAGAAGGCGCAAGAGCTTTAGGGCAATGTTTGTGATGATCTTGATGTGCACCGGACCGTGGTCGTTTATGTGCATGCGGTCGATCGCCGTCACGTTCGAGGCACTCCACAGGGTGGAGAGCCGTACCGACCTATCGATCCGCTCTACGACCCTACCCAGCCGCTCGTTTCCATGAAGTGGAAGATTGAGTCCCATTAAACCTCTTCCCGTAGCTTTTCCCACCATTCGTGCTTCTTGTCGGCTTTTGGTCTTTGTTCTTTGCGTTGTTCAAGAAACGCCACGCGTTCACGCAAGAAGGCTATTTCCTCTTTAAGCACCGCGATCAACTCCTCTCTCTCCTTCGCATTTACTTGCTTTTGTACAAAACCGGATGAGATTTTATTCTCTAAAGATGATTCTATAAGGGAACTACTGCGTATAACTTCACTCGCTTCTGTTATAGTTAGCCCGCTATCGTAGAGGTTTTGTAGGCGGCGAAGAAGTTCGACTCCGCCCTCGGTGATCAGGATTTGGTTGTTGGGGCCGCGGCGCAGATGATCTGAGAGAACATCTTTGATCGCCTCGATGCGATTGCGCACCTGGTTGGTCGTAGTAAGGCCCAGAAGCTTCCGCAGGTCACTGATCGTATGCATATCCATCCTTAGCCCTACGATACCGTATTTTTAGCTTTTCGCCAACGTGTTGCCGGCGAGTGAGGGATGAGTTACCTTTCAGTGATATGACGATTCGCAGGCTTGGTGAGACCCTAACGCGGAAGATCGCAGCTGGAGAGGTGATCGAGCGCCCTGCCTCGGCGCTAAAGGAACTGTTGGAGAACTCTCTTGACGCAAAAAGTGAGAGTATCTCCGTTGCGATTGAGGAGGGAGGGACTCGTTCGATCGTGGTACGCGACGACGGGGAGGGAATGGATGCAGACGACCTTAATCTGTGTGTGGAGCGCCACACTACAAGCAAGATCGCACAGGAGACCGACCTTGATACTATTTCCACGCTCGGTTTCCGCGGTGAGGCTTTGGCAAGCATCGCTTCGGTGGCGCGGATGCGGATCATCTCGTGTGTGCACGGGGAAAAGGAAGCCCACCAAGTGAGAGTAATCGCCGGAGATGTGGAGGGACCACTGCCGGCTGCCCGCGCGCCGGGGACAACAGTGGAGGTAGAGAATCTCTTCTTCAACCTTCCCGCACGGGCGAACTTCCTCGGCTCGGCGCGCACTGAGTTTTTTCATGCTAACCGTGTTTTTCACCGGCTTGCCTTGGCTTTTGCGGATGTTTCCTGGTTACTCAAGCACGATGAAAGAGCAATCCTCACAGCCCCGCATGTCAGCAGTCTTCTTGACCGGATCGCCCAAGTCTACGGGGCTCAAGTGGCACGAGCGATGATCCCCCTCGAGGCAGAACGAAACGGGATTGCGATATCCGGGTTTATCAGCCAGCCTGACCTCAAACGGGGAAACCGCCGAGATCAACTGTTCTGCGTCAACGGTCGGCCAGTGAACGACCGTGGCCTTTCTTATGTGCTGGCGAGCGCCTATCGCGGGATGCTTCGTCGCGGGACCTATCCGCTTGCGGTGATCCGCGTTGAGCTTCCTTTGAATAGTGTGGATGTGAATGTGCATCCACGCAAGGAAGAGATCCGCTTTGCCAAACCGCGAGCAGTGCAGGAGGTTTTAACTCAAGCCTTAGAGAGTGCTCTGTCCTCACGCTACATCGTCGCGCCGTTTCTTGCTCCGCGACCAGACGAGCTGCGGGAGAGGACTTCAACCTCGCAGACGAAGGAACTTCCATTTGACCTGCGACGTGAGCTCACCGTGAGACAGACGTTACGGCAAGAGGAAAAAGTGAGGGTTAGTGGGGAGCGACGCGTGATCGGCCAACTGCAGAAGACCTATCTTCTCGTTGAGACCGCGGGCGGCCTGGAGATCGTGGATCAACACATCGCCCATGAGCGTATTCTTTATGAAGAATTGTGTGAACAGTTCCACCAAGGAGAGGTTACGCGGCAGCAATTCCTCCTGCCCGTTCGCCTCGAACTCTCCTTTGAGAATGCCGCCCGCCTCACGGCCGGACTAAAGGAACTGGAGCAGGTGGGGATAGTTCTCGATGAGTTTGGCGGGGGGACGTTCCTTTTGCGCGAGTATCCAAGCCTCCTTGCGGAGGGACAGGCGCGTTACGGGTTTCAAGAGCTGGCCGAGCGGCTCTCTGAGTTGCTGGCCCGTGGTGAAAAAGTGAGAGAAGCGCTGTTTGAGGACCTTCTTGCCGAGCTTGCCTGTGCTGGGGCTATCAAGGCCGGGGACCGGCTACCGTTAGAGGAACAGCAATCGCTGGTAGAGCGGTTGATGGAGCTTCAAAACCCGTACACCTGTCCGCACGGTCGGCCGATCATCTTTACCATCTCACGCGAGGAGCTCGACCGGCGATTCAAACGAGCCTGAAAGGCCATGCCTGAGACGCATGCTCAGTCTGTCGCCTATTGCGATGCTTCCTTTTACGCGGTAGATAGACCTCGGTATACTTAAAGATCGCCATGCCCAAGAGAACCCCGATGATGGAACAGTATCTGCGGATCAAGGCGGCTCATCCAAGCGCGATCCTCTTCTTTCATCTCGGTGATTTCTACGAGGCGTTCTTTGAGGACGCCGAGGTACTTTCACGCGAGCTTGATGTGGTTTTAACTGCGCGCAACGGGAACCCGATGGCCGGGGTGCCGATACGGCGGGGGGAGGCATATGTAAACCAGCTCCTAAAACGGGGACACAAGGTGGCGATCTGCCAGCAGGTAGAGGATCCACGCAAAGCGACCGGCCTGGTAAAACGCGAAGTGGTGCGCGTGGTCACCCCGGGGACGACCCTCGATGATGGGGTGCTGGAGGCAGGGGAAAACAACTACCTCTGTGCAGTTTGCCCGGTGGATGAATGCTTCGGAATTGCCTCACTTGACCTATCAACCGGCGAGTTTGCCTGCACCGAAGCGGGTGACCTGGAGTCGTTTAAGGGAGAGTTCACGCGCCTTCATCCAAGTGAGGTTCTGATCCCCCGGGAGCTGGAAGAGGAATTAGGAAAGGCTCTGAAGCCTGTGGCGATCACCCCACTCTCATGGGATGCATTTGACGCAGGGCGCGTGAGCGCACCAGCCCTTGGTGCCTCTGAGGTAGCGCTTCGTGCATCGGGAGCAATCCTCTCCTACGTCGAGGATACGCAGAAAGGAGCCGTTTCTCACATTCGCCCCTTACAAGGTTACCGGCTTTCCGAGCGGATGGACCTTGACCCATTCACCGTGCGCAATCTCGAGCTCGTCAAACCGCTGCGCGAAGGGCAAGAGAAAGGGACCCTGCTGCATGTTCTCGATCGAACGGCCACCAGTATGGGGCGGCGACTTCTGCACCGCTCGATCCTCGCTCCGCTGACCGATCAAGAGGCGATCGTAGAGCGCCTGAATGTGGTTGAAGCCCTTGCAGGCCGGGAGCTTCTGCAGCAGGAACTCCAGGAGATGATCAAGAAAGTGCACGACCTGGAGAGACTGACCGGAAAGCTCGGAGCAAAAAGGATGAGCCCGCTTGATCTTCTCCTGCTCCAGAAGACCCTTGAACAGGTCCCCATCGTTGCTGAGAAACTCGCAGCGGGGTTGGATGAGAAGGTCTTGCTTCTGGACCGGTTGCGAGAGACCCTTTCCGATCCCGCCCTTGCACCGCTTTGTCAAAGTCTTGCAGGGATGCTTGTCGATCAGCCGCCGGCCGACGCGCGTGATGGTGGGCTGATCCGCAGTGGGTTCGATGAT
>DQCH01000096.1:0-4625 GCA_003545155.1 Candidatus Acetothermia bacterium | reverse complement strand
GCTCATGCCGAGCGATTCATCACCGAGGAGTTAGGTGGATACGAAGAGAAAATCGCCCTCGCACAGGAACGAGCAAAGGCCCTTGAGCTTGACCTCTTCCAGGCAGCGCTTGAGCGGCTGGTCGGGCATATTCCGCTTCTCCAGCGGGTTTCTGATGCTCTGGCACAGCTTGATTTTCTCCTCGCGCTGGCGATCGTTTCAAGCCGCAACGGCTATGTACGGCCACACTTTACAAGCAAGCATGCGATCGCAGTCCG
Organism: Candidatus Acetothermia bacterium; assembly: GCA_003545155.1. GTDB lineage: Bacteria > Bipolaricaulota > Bipolaricaulia > UBA7950 > UBA9294 > UBA9294. Next base: position 4,368 of record DQCH01000096.1, on the reverse strand, counting down.
CGCCGGTCGTCACCCGGTCGTCGAACAGGTCGAGGAGTTCGTCCCCAATGACCTTATCCTCGATCAAGGGAAGGACCTTGTCATCCTCACCGGGCCGAATATGTCTGGCAAATCGGTCTATTTACGCCAGGCTGCCCTCATCTGCCTGTTGGCGCAGATCGGTTCGTTCGTGCCGGCAAAGGAAGCAACCCTTCCTATTATCGATCGTATCTTTGCCCGTGTGGGCGCAAGCGACATGCTCGTTGAGGGAATAAGTACGTTCATGATGGAGATGCTGGAAACGGCGACGATCCTCGAGCGGGCCACCTCAAAGAGCCTTGTCATCCTCGACGAGATGGGACGCGGGACGAGCACCTTCGATGGAGTATCGATTGCCTGGGCCGTGGCAAGGGAACTTGCCACACGAATAAAGGCAAAGACGCTCTTTGCAACGCACTATCAGGAACTGACCCGCTTGGCTGATGAGCTTCCGGGAGTTATTAACCTGCATGTGGCCGTTCAGGAAGTGGGCAATGAAGTTGTATTTCTACATCGCGTCGAGCCCGGGGTGGCAGAGGGAAGCTACGGTGTACACGTTGCCCGCCTTGCCGGTCTGCCCGAGCAAGTGACAAAGACCGCCGACCAAATCTTGACGGAACTTTTGACTGAGGCTCCGCTTTCCCGCCTCGGCAAAAAAAATGATCGCGCTGAGGACCTACCGCTCTTTGAAACACAGGATCACCCCGTGCTAAAACAGCTACGCAAGCTCGATCCCAATCGACTCACCCCGCTTGAAGCACTCAAGCTTATTGCGCGGTTAAAGGATCAACTATAGATCCTCTTTTTCTGCTGCGGGAGGCATCTCTAGCAGAACAGGGACTTGGCCTAGAATCGTGGGGATTAGGTAGAGCTCCTTGTTTCCGTGATTTCGCCACCCGGGCGGTGAAGATATAAGGAGGGCCTCAACCAGTTCGTCCTTCCCTTAAAAAGAGGTCGATGCCAAAAGCTTGGGTGTGCACACCCTGAAATACCAGGTGTTCGTTTCCAAACTCGACCGCAGTGCTTCGAGGCTAGCCTCCTCACGGGGTCAGCTTTGCTGGCTCATCGAGAATGGTAAGGATCTTCGTGGCACAGTAGGAACGATCGCGTTGTCGCTCACAAGCGGAGCTCCTTATGAGCGATTGCGGCGTCATTCGATCATAGTAGCACAGTGAGTGTTATCTACATCACATTCCGGCAAGCTTGAGAAGACCCCTTAGAGCTTGCGAGAAAGCAGCATGAGAGCGTCAAGCCTTTTGCAGTCTTCGCAGCCGGGCCTGCCATCAGGTGCTTCAGGCAGGTTGCCGATCTCCCGCGCCCTTTGAAACAGAGGTTGGAGCTTCGCTGGTTCCATCGGAACGGGATGAACGGAAATCGAGAAGGGCATCACGAAGCCTTCGTCTGAATGGATCTCAGGCTGCGCGGCTGTCTCCTCATCGGTTACGGGCTCGGCATAGACCAGCGCGAGTTTCGTCACATTGCCAATCCCCAGATGCTTCGCGATGAGTGCGTAACCGTTCAGCTGGATTTCGTACATCCCCATGAGCCTATCTTGCGTTCCCGTGTATTTCGCCGTCTTGTAGTCAATGATCGCGATCGATCCGTCGGGCAGCGTGAGAATTCCATCTGGCGCGCCTGTGAGAAGGATGCCATGCTCCGGAATTTCCATCGTGAACCGCGAGTGATGCGGCGGATCGATGTAGCCGGTGACCTCGCCGAGCCCCTTTAACCAGACAGGTGCCCCGTCGTTGCGATCGATCCACGCGTGCACCACGCGCTTGGTGTAAACATCGATCGAGCTAAAGATCCCCGGGAAGATCTGAAACGGAAGACGATTCCGCGTTTTGAGCTTGAGCCAAAAGCATCGGGGGCAGAAACCGGGAAGCGCAAGTGCTCCGAGGTTCTTTGCTGAGATGCGGAGAGGTTCGCTCATTGTGTGTCCCCCCCTTCTACATTGCCTGCTCTTGATCCAAGAGCCCTAAGTAGAGATTTAGGCCCAATCGCTACGGCATCGATCACGCCTTCTTCATCCAGTTTGCCACGGTCCGCCGGGTGGCCACGTTCGATCAAATCGGTCATTGCCCCTTGCCGCGCGAAGAACCGGTCCAACAAACAAGGCGATCCTCTCAACTACGCTCGCCAGATCCTCCGGGACCGACGGGTCGTCGAACTTGCGATGGAAGCTCTCCCACTGAGTCTGCTTTCCCGGCTCTTCCGCAAACTTCGCCAAAAGGCCCGGTGGAAGATCATCTGGAATCGACGTGCCCCGCCTCTCGAACGTATGGCGTACTGCCGCTGTCAGAACGGCCCCGTCGAACGCCTTCCGTTCCGCCAGGATAAAGATGTCAAAGTAGTCCCTCAAGCGGCTGTTCAGAAGCCCGCGTGCGACCATCGTCTCGACCTTCTCGGCAATGCTCGTCTCAGGCGGGTAGCCGAGAAGGCGCGGGCTTGGGAAATCGAGCAGGCTAGGAAGTTCTACCCAATCAGGGTCCGGTGTGATCGCATCACCAATCCCGACGTCGACTTGCAGATGCAATCTGGCGTTCCCAAGACAGGCCTTGAGCGTGACGCGCCGCCCTCCATACACGTTCTCTCTTCGGATCGAAGCTACCTGGACGGTCTCAGTAAGGTACTCCATGCCGTCGGGTTCGACGTCCAGCGTGCAAAGCCCTCTGAAGATACGAATCAGCGAATCATCGGATAGATCGCCCAGGCCCAGGAGATCGGCGTCGCGTGTCGGGCGCACGGTCTCACCCATCCACAGTAGCATCAACTGCGCTCCCTTGAGCACGAAGCGTTCCGCATGGGCCGACTTTGACAAACGGTACAGCAGGCGCTGCAGCGCGAAACGCTCCAACATCATCTGGGCTTCGATGCCGAGTTTCTTGGCTCGTGCAACGAGGCGCACGTGCACCGAATGCGCCAGACCCTCTGTACGACTCACGCCACGATCGCCTCCAGATAGGGGCGCATGACGTTTCGCACCCTGCAGATACGCGCGTAGCGCTCCACTTCGTTCATCTGGAATCGCCGATCCCGCCACGCGTCGTTCAGTGCTTCAAGTGCCACGTCAAGTCCGATCTTGTTGCGGTACTTGAAGCAGTCTGCCAGGGTCTTGGCCACGTTGTAGACACGCACGGTCTGACCTTCCAGCGTATGTTCTTCCACTCCTGCCGCGAGCGCCTCTCCAGAGAACCGGACGATCCGGAGTGGTGGGTATTCGATAGCCGGTTTCCGTACACCACGATCGAGCGCCATCCAGACCTGACGCGGGAGTTGGGTACCGATCACGTGAAACTGGAGTGCGGACAGAAGGCAGATGACCCCGCTCGGTGCGGCGGCTGATGCAAGAACAAGACCATGGTGCTCGGTGAGCTCGTAGTCTGGATCGGGAAGGCGATAGCGGCCGCGCGCAACGCGTTCCAGTTGGCCTTCTCTCACGAGCCGAGTGAGAGCCTGCGTGTGCAGGCCGGCGGCTTCTACGTCGCGTGCACTGATCAGGCCCTGATAGGCTGCCAGTTTGAGAATCTGTTTTGAGTCCGTCTGCCTCTCCATGTGGGAAAGTGTATACATTTATCGATAAGTGTCAACATTTTCCCACTTCGCGAACTGAGAAGGAGAGCTTCTTCGAGGAAAGGATCTTCGGCGACCACCACCACAAGACCACGATCACAGAGGGCAAAGATAAGGCCGAAAGTCGAGGACGCACCCCGGAAGAGGCTGAGAAGTTAGCGAGCGATAGATGGAACAAGAAGAAGGGGGCGTGCCTACCACCGGTGAGAATTCGAGTGACACAGACCTATCTCAGGCTTCTCCTTGAGGAATCATGGCATGCGTTCCCAGAATCCGCCCACTTCCTCCGCCTACCCTTCCTTTGCGGCCATATATCCGCAGATCCATGCTGCCAAAGCCCATAGCCAAAGGGCAGCCGCCATGATGAACCAATTCGTCGGCTCCAGTCCAAGTATCCTGTTGGAGGCATCGCCTACGATTCCGACGATCAAGCAGCCCAGCCCTGCAAAATTCATGACGATTGCCATCAACGCATGCCATCTAGCTCCCATTCCGAAGAGCAGTCGCTTTAGATTGCTCGGGATTTCGTGCATTGTTATCACCTCCTTCTTACCTTCCCATTACAGATAACATAGCAAGAGGGCCAATTTCTGTCAATTGATTTATGTTCCTCGGCGGGTTCCTCGTATTTCGTAAGTAGATACTTGTCTTTGCTCTCTGCTAGAGGTATGCTGGGAAAAGGTGGAGGTTTGGTTGATTTATCGCTGTGACTTTTCTCATCACAATGGGCTTTTGTTCTCCTCCGTGCACTGCGCTGTTCTCTTTCAATGAAGCAGT
>DQCH01000137.1 GCA_003545155.1 Candidatus Acetothermia bacterium | reverse complement strand
TAGGATCATTTCCATGGGAAGGAATAAGTTCTTCCTTATAGTTAATCTTATCGCCGGACATGGTCGGTGTAAGGAGCTTTTTCCCAAGGTAAAAGCTGAACTTGACCGCCGCGGGATTGACTACGATCTCCACTTTACTAACGAGCCGCTTGAGGCGACCGACGTAGTCCAGTTGGTGATTGATGCCGGGTTCACTTATATCGTCGCCATGGGCGGTGACGGGACGATTAACGAAGTGGCAAACGGCATTGTCACCTCTGAGGCGTCTCTACCCCTGGCGGTGATTCCAGCGGGGAGTGGTAATGACTTCAGTCGCATGAGCGGGATTCCTATTGAACCCATGCGTGCGATCGATCTCCTTCTTGCAGGAAGAGAACGCAAGATTGACCTGGGTTACATCGTCGAGGATCGTTACTTTGTCAACGGGTTGGGGATCGGGATCGATGCTCAGGTGGCGCACGATGTCCTCCAAATGGAGCGCCTTAGAGGCGTTCCCGCCTATCTATACGCGGCGATACGGGAAGTCTTCCGGTTTAAGGCGTTCCCGGTGACCCTCGAAGGTGAAGGTTGGAGCGAGGAACATACGTGCATCTCGCTCGGGCTAGCCAACGGTAAGTACTGCGGTGGGGGGTTTAAGCTTGCGCCGCAGGCCGAGATTGACGATGGGTTGCTTGACATCGCTGTAATCGAGGACTTCCCTAAACTTGAGCGGCTGATCCGCCTGCCCCAGGCACGAAAAGGGAGCCACTTAGGGCTTGCTAAGGTTCACTATCGTCAGGAGCGCACGGTTACGATTTCCTCATCGACAAAGCTGATCGCCCACATCGACGGCGAGCAGTACCGACTCCCTGGTGACAGTTTCAAGGTCACCGTGGTCCCTAAGGCGCTTGATGTTATCACCCCCGCCTAGGGATGGCTGGGCATTAGTTGACTAGATATGCGCAAAGGATCGGTTGATCATTCTCCGCGCTGAGGAGCGTACGTTTTTTGTCTCTACGAGGAGCTAGTTCGATTTTTTAAAAGTGCCCGTTGGTTCTCGCCGTCGAATACGTGGAGAGTATCGGTGACATGCTGAAGCTACCCATGCTCCTGGTTCCCTTTTAGCTTTGTTACTCACCCGCTCTTTATCAGCAGCACTGCCATAGGTCCGCTCTGTTTGCTTATCCGGAGGAGCCTCTTGTCTTACCTGCTCAGCTCCACTAAAATAGTAACGGTGAAAAGGTGATGAAGAAGGTCCCTGATTGGCTCACTGGTTCACGGGGGATTATCGCTGTGGTGATTTCGTTCCTCGGCTTGGTCGGTCCGCAGGCCTTAGAGGCGGTGATCCTGCTGATCATCCTTGGGTGGACGACGGACATTCTCGATGGCCGGCTCGCCCGCCGCTATCACAAGGGAGCAACATGGATTGGTGAGCGGGAGTTCGTGTTTGATATGGTGATGGTATTCTCTGGACTCTGCTATCTGGTTATGGCCGGGTTCATCCCGCTTGTTCCGGCAGCGATTTACGTGGCGGTCGCTTTTGTCTTTATCGCCTACTTCCGCTCCAAGTCGGTCACTATGTCGTTCGCCTTCCCCTTGGTTGCCCTTCCACTCATTGTCGCCTACTTCAAAGCCTCACGAGCAGCGATATGTTTCGTCGTCTGGATCTGTTTAGCGGCATTATTCGATTGGCGGCGCTTCAAAGGGGTCGTCTTGGAGTTTATCGAGAATACTAAGGCGCTTCTTACCAAGCGCTAAATGAGGTGAGTTCTCTCCTTGCCAAGGTGGGTGTAGGCGCGTTCGGTTGCCACCCTTCCCTGCGGAGTTCGCTTGATGAATCCCTCCTTAAGTAAATAGGGCTCCACCACGTCGGAGATGGTGTCCTTCTCCTCGGAGAGGGCGGCGGCTAGGGTTTCCAATCCAACGGGGCCGCCGTTGAACTTGGAGACAATCGCCTCAAGGACCGCACGATCGAGCCGGTCGAGTCCGACCTCATCAATCTCCAGCATCTGGAGCGATCGTTTCGCTGTCTTAAGATCGACCTCTCCCTCTCCCTTCACCTGCGCGTAGTCACGCGTTCGGCGCAGCAGGCGGTTGGCGATCCGCGGGGTCCCACGAGCCCGTTTGGCGAGCTCCTCTGCTCCCTCTGGGGTGACCTCAATTCCGAGGAGCTTCCCAGCGCGGATGATGATCGCACGGAGTTCCTCCGGACTGTAGAAATTGAGGCGGAACGATACCTCGAACCGGTCGCGCAATGGGGCCGAGATGAGACCGGCGCGGGTAGTGGCCCCGATCAGGGTGAATGGGGGAAGATCGATGCGCAGTGACTGCGCGTTCGGGCCTTCACCGAGAATAATGTCAATCTTGTAATCCTCCATTGCTGGATAAAGGATCTCCTCGACGTTCCGCCGCAGGCGGTGGATCTCGTCGATGAAAAAGATGTCACGTGGCTTCAAGTTTGTGAGGATGGCAGCGAGGTCCCCTGCCTTTTCGATTGCCGGACCAGAACTCACACGGACGTTTACCCCCATCTCTGTGGCGATGATCCGGGCGAGGGTTGTCTTCCCCAATCCGGGGGGGCTGTGCAGCATGACGTGGTCGAGTGGCTCGTTTCTTCTCTGCGTAGCGGCGATATAGATACGCAACTTCTCTTTGATTTCATTCTGCCCGATGAACTCGTCCAGCCGGGCCGGGCGCAGGGTGGTGAATACGACATCCTCCTCCAACGGAAGGCCACTTATACGTTCAGTTCGCATCTTAAAAAGATTGTACAAGAGTGCGAATAGATGGTTCAACTAACGCCGTCCCCCACGCATCCTGTGATGGCGCCTTGTTTGTGCTACCATTTCGATTGGGATGATGAAGAAGAGGAAAGAGGGTGCCGTCGTTACTGTAGGGACGTTCGACGGGGTTCACTTGGGCCACCAGGCGATCCTCAAGCGGCTTTGTGCAATCGCTTCAGAGAAAAAACTAGAGCGGGTTGTCTACGCTTTCACCTTCCCGCCGCGCCAGGGTACCTTCAGGCAGACATTAAAGGAACAGCCAAAGCCGTGTTTGCTCCTGCCAGAGTCGGCGAAACTCAAGCTCCTTAAGCATTACGTCGATCGGGTGGAGCAGGCTGACTTTGTGGAGGTAAAAAACCTTAAAGCGGAACGATTTGTCCGTGAGATCCTCCTTGAGCAGCTCATCGCTCGAGTAGTCGTGGTAGGAGACTCCTTCCGCTTCGGCCGCGCCCGCGAGGGCGATGTATCCCTGTTACGACGTGTGGGGAAGGATCAGGAGATCTTTGTGGTCGAGGTCCCATCCGTCGTCGTCGATCAGGCTCCGGTGAGCAGTACGTGGATACGTGAACTGGTTGCCTCAGGTGAGGTTGGCAAGGCGAGGGCCCTCCTTGGCCGTCCACCGCTCTTCGTCGGCGAGGTGGTGGAGGGGGACGGTCTCGGTCGGCGGCTCGGCTATCCCACTGCCAACCTGGCGTTTGATCCAGTTGTCCTTCACCCCGCGAGGGGGGTCTACCTCGTGCACGCCTTCTGGTTAAGAAAGAGAGAGCCAGGGCTCCTCTACTTTGGGGTACGACCTACCCTAAAGGGGAGTGCGATGCGCTGTGAGGTCCACCTCCTCTCCCCGCCGGATGATGATCTCTATGGAAAGACGATGGAGGTTCACCTGCTTCATAAGCTGCGCGGTGATCGGAGCTTTCCCTCCCTTGAGGCCCTTCACCGTCAGATGGGCCTCGATGCTGCCCGGGCACGATCGCTCCTTCCTGCGATGAAGGTTCAAACTCCATTCTTGCTTGAAAACAGTTGAGGCCTGGCTTATCATCGACATGGGATGATTACACTGGGATTGGATACCTCCGAAGCTCTGGTAGGGGTAGCTTTGTGGGAGGAGGCCTTTCTCGGCGAGTCGATTATGGAAGGGCATCTTCACCACGCGGAAGAGCTCCTTCCCTTGATCGATGGACTTTTAGATAAGTGTATCCTGAGCAAGGATCAGGTCCAGCTGGTCAGCGTCAACCGCGGGCCGGGCTCGTTTACGGGCCTCAGGATCGGTTTGGCGACGGCGATGGGGATCTGTCAGTCTTTGGGGATCCCGTTGGTCGGCGTTGATGGGATGGTGGCCTATCGAGCGCGACTGGATGTTAAGGAGCATGTCTGTGTTCTGGTTCCGGATCGACGGGATCTGCTATACGTTCGGTGGTTTGCCGGAATAAGGGCGATCAGCGAGGTGGAGGTGGTGCCGACTGCTCGCCTGCTTGCGAGAATCTCCCGGGAGCAAAAGGAGCTGTCCGTGGTAGGAAGTGGTGCAGAGCTTCTGCGCGAACGGCTAGAGCGAGTCGCTTCTGTGAAACTCGCGCCGGAGGCGATGAACCATCCGTCGCCGGTTTGGATCGCTCGCTTGGGGAAGGCTAGCTACAGTTGTGATCAGCTCTACGATTTGGAGCCAACATACGTGGAACCTGCGATCTTTAAGACGATCTCTTAGTGTGAGGTGAATCTGATGGCACGGGTTTGTGAAATTTGTGGGAAGCGACCGGTGGCGGGAAATACGATCAGCCACTCGCACCGACACACGCGTAGAGTAAGAGTTCCCAACATTCAACGGGTGCATGCTTACGTCGACGGGAAGAGGGTATGGATCAATGCCTGCACCCGCTGCATCAAGTCTGGCCGGGTTAAGAAGGTCGCCTGAGGTAGAAAGTGAGAGCCTCTTTTGTGGTAATTGTGGTTCCTGTGCGGTAGCACCGGATGCAAGAATCAATGGCGAGGAGGAGCGATGCAGCTTGAAGTTGGCGCAACCCTCTCCGGAGAGGTTGTCAAAGTCTCCCCCGATGGGGTCCTTGTCTCTCTCCCTGAAGGGCAAATAGGCCTAGTACCCGTCTCTGATTCTCTTTCTTTAGAGACGATGCATGCTCAACTTCACCCAGGTACACATGTGATGGTTAAGGTCGTCGGGCAGGGAAAGGATGATCGATTCACCCTGTCGATCCTCTCGCTACAGGATGAGAAACCCTCCGATGCATTTGACCGCGAATTTCATCGTTTGAACCACGTTCTCGCCAATCGGCCCTCGAAAATCACCTTGGCGGGGACGCAGCGCGATCAGCTGGTGGAAGAGCGCATCGAAGATTGGATTGGTCAGGTTGAGGTAGGGCTCTCTCGCATACGCAAGCATCGGGGCAAACGTCTGAGCGAGGAATTCTATGACAAAGAGATGGATGGAGGTCTTCATGGCAAAAGGGCTGCTCATCATTGATAAGGAACGGTGTAAGGGATGCGGGCTGTGCATCGCGGCATGTCCTCACCAGGTGCTTGCTTTCTCCGGTGAGTTGAACCGAAGCGGCTACAACGTTGTCCATGCGGAGCGGCCAGAGGCCTGTGTTGGATGTGCCTTCTGTGCCCTGACCTGTCCAGATGTGGCAATTGAGGTCTATCGGGCGAGGGTTCCCGCCTAAGGAGGGGTGATGGGAAAGCGGATGTTATTGCGAGGGAACGAAGTGATTGCAGAGGCGGCAATCCGCGCCGGTTGCCAGTGCTACTTTGCCTATCCGATCACACCCCAGGCAGAGCTTCTGGAACACATGGCGAAGAACATGCCACGGCTCGGCCGAACGTTCATCCAGGCCGAGAGCGAGCTTGCCGCTATCAACATGGTCTACGGGGCGGCCTCTGTCGGCGTGCGAACAATGACCTCTTCTTCTTCACCTGGAATCAGCCTGAAGCAGGAGGGTATCTCCTACCTCGCTGGTTCAAACCTTCCAGCGGTGATCGTCAACATTGTCCGCGGTGGCCCGGGACTGGGGGACATCGCCCCTGCTCAATGCGACTACTTCCAGGCGACCAAGGGAGGCGGACATGGTGACTATCATATGATTGTCCTTGCTCCATCGACTGCCCCCGAGGCTGGTGAGCTGACCATGCTCGCCTTCGACTTAGCTGATCAGTATCGCACCCCGGTGATGATCCTTGCTGACGGAATGCTCGGGCAGATGATGGAGCCGGTGGAGCTCCCCGAGCCGATCGACATCGCCTCTCTCCCCGTAAAGGAGTGGGCGACGACAGGAGCAAAAGGACGTGATCCGAACGTCATCCTGAGCTTCGACCTTGACCCCGAGGTGCTAAAAAAGATGAACCTGGCCCTACAAAAGCGCTACCGCCAGATCGAGGCAAAAGAAGTCCGCTACGAGGAGGCCGCAACCGAGGATGCGGATATCCTCATCGCTGCCTATGGGACGGTCGCCCGTATCGCCAAGAGCGTTGTGCGGATGGCGAGAGCCGAGGGGATCAAACTCGGTCTGTTCCGCCCGATTACCCTTTGGCCCTTTCCCTATCAACCGCTTAAGGAACTGGCAGGCCGAGTGAAGACAGTGCTCACTGTGGAGATGAGCGCGGGACAGATGTGGGAGGACGTGCGATTGGCAGTTGCAGAGCGGGCGAATACCCCGTTCTATGGGGAGATGGGTGGCGTTGTACCGACCCCACGGCGAATCTTAAGCGAGGTGAGGAAACATGCCAGTTAGTACGGAGAAGATGGTGAAAGTCTTCGGGAGGCCGGCGAGCCTTACCGAGGCACGGTTCACCTACTGCCCTGGGTGCCATCATGGAATTCTAACCCGGATTATTGCTCAGACGATCGATGAACTGGGGATTGTCGAACGGACCGTTGGGATCGCCCCGGTCGGTTGTGCCGTCTTCGCTTATCTCTGGTACCGTTGCGACGCGATTCAGGCCTCGCACGGCCGTGCCAGTGCAGTGGCGACGGGGGTGAAAAGGGCCAACCCGAACCTGATCGTTTTCGCCTACCAAGGGGACGGTGACTTCGCGAGCATCGGGACGGCCGAGTCGATCCACGCTGCGAACCGTGGAGAGAACATCACCGTTATCTTCGTGAATAACCAGGTTTATGGGATGACCGGGGGCGAGATGGCACCGACGAGCTTAGTGGGTCAAAAGACGACGACCACCCCGGACGGCCGTGACCCCGCTTTGTTTGGCTACCCGATTCGCTTTTCGGAGATGATCGCCCAGCTCGATGCACCGGTCTATGTCACCCGTCAGGCATTGTACGATACTAAGCGGATTATGGATGCGACCAAGGCGATCAAGAAGGCCTTCACTAACCAACTTGAGGGAAAGGGATATTCGTTAGTGGAGGTTCTTGCCACCTGCCCGACCAACTGGCGGATGAAGCCGACCGAGGCGAACAAGCACGTTGCCGAAGTGGTTACTAAGGTCTTCCCGCTCGGAGACCTGATAGATAGGGGGTAACATGGAGTGTTCAGTGATTATAGCGGGCTTCGGTGGACAAGGGGTTATCCTGGCGGGAAAGATCCTCGCTCAGGCTGGGATGGATCACGGTTTGGAGGTGACGTGGCTGCCCTCTTACGGGCCGGAGATGCGCGGCGGAACAGCAAATTGCACTGTTGTCCTCTCCGATGAGCCAGTTGGCTCGCCGATTGTCGATGATCCCTCTGCTCTCATCGCCATGAATCTACCATCGCTCGATAAGTTCGAGTCCACCGTGGCCAAGGGAGGAACGATCGTGGTGAACACTTCACTTATAGATCGCGCGGTGAAGAGGGGCGATGCACAGGTAGCTTCCCTTCAGCTGAACGAGCTTGCGGAGAAGGTGGGAAGCATGCGTGCTATTAACATGGTGGCCCTTGGAGCTTACGTCAAAGCAACGAAGATTCTACCCCTGGATACAGTGAAGGGTGCGATGGTGCGAATGCTGAAGAAAGGCGGCAAGGAGAAGTTCGTCACGATGAACGAACAGGCGCTCGAGGAGGGGTATAACGCAGTCTGAGTCTGAGCAGAAACGGCTGATCGAGCGCCGCGAGGCGTTTAAAGGGAGACTTCTGCGCTTGGTGGTGGATCGAGTAAGGCTTCCGGATGGCTCGGAATCCACCCGGGAGCTTGTCCTTCATCCCGGGGCGGTGGCGATCCTCCCGATTCTCCCCGACGGGCGGATCATCCTCGTTCGTCAATACCGCCATCCGGCTGGGCAATCCCTGTGGGAGATCCCGGCAGGGAAGCTCGAGCCGGGCGAGGATCCCCTTACCTGCGCCAAGCGCGAGCTTCTTGAGGAGACCGGATACGAAGCTGCTACTTGGGAGGAGCGTCTTTCCTTCTATACCTCACCCGGTTTCACCGACGAACGGATCACCCTCTTCTCCGCTCGTGGTTTGTCGAGGGTTGCAGAGCCGATACCGGGTGAGATAGCCTCGCAGGATCTATTCGAACAGCACCACCTAGAGGGAATGATGGCTTCAGGGGAGATTCGGGATGGCAAGACCTTGTTGGCTCTCCTTCTTGCAGGAGTCAGAGCCTTAAGAGGAAGCATACGCTGAGCAATCGGAAGCATTTTTCGTCCTCCTATTTTCAGTTTGGCCGTTCCTCAACAAGGGAATACAGCTTTTCCAAGGACTCCGTTCCCGGGAATGTCCAGCTAATCGGGGACGGTCAGATTGGTGGTAAGGCACGTGGCCTGGTTTTTGTGATGGATCACTTGGCAAAAGGCGGTACCCTCACCAGACACGATGATCTCCTTTGCTTCCCGGACTCCCTGATCGTGACCACCGAGGTCTTTGACGAGTTTATGGAGGATAATGATCTTCAGGAAGAGGTCCTTGCCGGCTGTCGGCGAGAGATCGGGTTGGATGAGTTGTGGGAGAGGATTGTGGCAGCTGCCTTTCCCTCTCCGGCACGGAAGGCGCTGAGTGAATTCCTCGAAAAAGAACTCCGCCCCCTGGTGGTCCGTTCCTCCTCGGTGATGGAGGACGACCCGGAGCACTCCTTCGCCGGGATCTATCTCTCTGAGTTCTTAAGTAACACTGGCTCACTTACAGAACGGCTGGACACGCTCATAGCCGCGGTCAAGCGGGTCTATGCCTCAACCTTCGGCCGGAACGCGCGGGCATATCGGAAGCGTCACGATCTCCCCTGGCAACAGGAGAAGATGGCAATTCTGATTCAGAACATGATCGGGAGTCACTACCCGAACGACCTTTTCTATCCGTTGATTGGGGGGGTAGGCTTCTCGCTCAACTTTTACCCGTGGAGCAACCGGTTGAAGCCGGAGGACGGGGTGGTCCGTCTGGTGGTTGGGGTGGGAACGCGTGCAGTGGGACGTGAGTATGCACGGGTCTTCTCACCCAAGGTACCGGGGCTGCGGCCGGAGGGCTCGGACGTGAGGACCGTCATCCGTTACTCACAGGAGACGGTAGATGTCCTCGATATGCGAGAAAGGAGGCTTGTCTATACACGACTTTCCGAGTTGGATAACCCACTTTTAAGAAAGGTCTGCTCGGTGGTCGACTCCGAGGGGGCACTGAGTGAGCCGTTTTCCATACTCCCGCCGGGAGGGCGTTACGTCGCCTCCTTCAACCGCTTTATTGAGGGGAACACCTCCATGCCCTTCACACCGCTAGTTTGTGATCTCTTCGCCAGCCTCCAGGATCTCTTCGAGTTACCGGTCGATATCGAGTTTGCTGTCGATTTCCCTTTATCTAAAAAGGGCAATGAGACTCCCCTGTTCTACCTGCTTCAGGCGAGGCCGCTCGGGGGACGCCCCGAGCACCGGCGGGTCCGACTTCCCTCCTTACCCCTGGAAGAGACGCTCCTTGTATGCCATCAGGTGCTAGGGAATGGCAGGCGGAAGCGGATTCGCCATCTGATATTTGTGGATCCCGTTACCTATCGCGCAGAGGATGCCTATGCGATCGCGCGCCGCGTCGGCGAGATCGATCAGCAACTGGAGGGGGAGGAGTATATCCTGATGGGGCCTGGCCGATGGGGGACCTCAAACCCAGAACTGGGAGTACCGGTTCAGTATGGTGAGGTCGTTGGCGCTTCGGTTATTGTGGAAATGGCCACGGAATCCTTCTCCCCTGAACTCTCCTATGGAACGCACTTTTATGCCGACATGGTGACAGGAGGGGTGTTGTACCTTCCCTTCCGCGAGGAGCAGGGCGATTTTCTAAATCGCGCCTTGCTCGAACAGCAAGAAGTCCTCTGTGATGGCGAATGCCTGAAGCACTTCTGGATCGATGCGGGATTAGATGTCTACGTTGATGGGAAAGGGGAGGAGGGCTTGATCGCGCTTCACAAGCGGACAAGTGGCTGATCCTCGCACAAGAGGTTTCTCGGCTTGTATGATAATCTACGGAAAATTCTAATAGAGGATTGGAT
>DQCH01000020.1 GCA_003545155.1 Candidatus Acetothermia bacterium | reverse complement strand
TCCTCCCAGGCGAAGCACTGGATGTTCTGTACCCATTCGAAGTACGAACAGACTACTCCTCCGGCGTTGGCAAGGATGTCCGGTACGACGAGGGTTTCTTCCTCGGCGAGGATGAGGTCCGCCTCGGGGGTGGTGGGGCCGTTCGCCCCTTCCACGATGACCTTCGCCTGTACGTTCGCTGCGTTCCGGGAGGTGATCTGCGCCTCCAGCGCGGCGGGAATCAGCACATCGACATCGAGGGTGAGTAATTCATCGTTTGTGATCTCTTCCATCCCAGGAGTGCTATAGCCAGCAAGGAGGTGACCGGGCGAGGTCTCCACGTAGCGAATAACGTCGTCGATGTCAAATCCGTTCGGGCAGTAGTACCCGCAGGAGACGTCGCTGATTCCTACCACCTTGGCTCCCTGTTTGGCCAGAAGTTGCGCCGCGACCGACCCGACGTTGCCAAATCCCTGTACGGCAATGCGCGCCTGAGTAACATCGATTCCGAGCCTCTGGAGGATCCCGATCGTGGTGAACACCACCCCGCGCCCAGTCGCTTCCCGCCGTCCCAGTGCACCGCCGAGCTCGATCGATTTTCCCGTTACGATACCAGGCACGGCCTCTCCGCGCAATGCGCTGGCCGTATCGACGATCCAGTTCATGATCGACGCGTTCGTGTTGACATCAGGAGCGGGGATGTCCTGTTTTGGCCCGATGAGGGGGAGGATGCGAGCGGTGTAGCAACGGGTAATCCGCTCGATCTCCCGTTCGGAGAAGCGTGTCGGGTCACAAGTAATCCCTCCCTTACTTCCACCATATGGGATGTTCGCCACCGCGCACTTCAATGTCATCCACCCCGCCAACGCCTTTACTTCATCGAGTGTAACCCCGGCATGGTAGCGAATACCCCCTTTGCAGGGGCCACGTGCGCTGTTGTACTGAACTCGATAACCGGTTAGCACCTCTATCTCGCCATCGTCTCGCGTAATCGGTACACTCACCTCGAGAGCACGCTCAGGCCGACATAGAATCTCCCAGATACCGCCGGGGATATTGGTATGCGCACGCGCCAGATCCAACTGGTGGAGCATCATCTCGAAAGGATTAATACGGGGCTTGACGATCTGTTCCCGCACTGCCCTCATCGTGTTTTGTGTTGCCATGTGGCGTTCACCTCCAACACGAAGGTTAGCCAGTTGCTTTGACCAAGAGTAGGTTAGACGACTGCGGTTGCATTTCATTTTTGCACCAAAAGGTGCGGTTGAAACGACGACTCAAATCTGGCATGTTGCGTTTAAGAATGGATCGTTTGACAAAAAAATCTAGCGGGGCATGTCCCTAAAGCGCTGCCATTTGACGGATTAAATCATGCCAAATGGCTATCAAAATCTCACGAGGAGGAGGTATTCCCTTTTCATACAGCCCCTCTTTTACTCGTCTTCTTACATTGGCGGGCAGGGAGCAAGACGGTAGTCTATAGGCACGGATTATGGAAAACGTGACAAATAAGACAGAAACTTCCCTAGCTACCTGGAATCGAGTCATAGAAATCTATGCTCCGCTTCACGTTCGCTACCCTCTTGGTGAGCTGATCTACAAAGCCGGCAGTTACGCGGCGGGGACGTATC
Source organism: Candidatus Acetothermia bacterium (assembly GCA_003545155.1). GTDB lineage: Bacteria > Bipolaricaulota > Bipolaricaulia > UBA7950 > UBA9294 > UBA9294. Next base: position 3,005 of record DQCH01000020.1, on the reverse strand, counting down.
TCGTTTCTAGTGGGTTTGTGAGTGAATATAATATGCCGCAGAAAGGAAGACCCGAAAAATCGCTTTTGGAAATTCTTGGCCCAGGCGACCTTATTGGCCTTGAAGTCTTCTTGGGGGGTCGAACCGAGTTACACCTAAGTTGCGCCCGGGCCATTACGGAGACCGAGCTGTTCTTTTTCGAGCGGGCGGCGTTCATGAAGCTGATCGAAGAAGAAGAGACGATCAAGAGCTATTGCCTAAGCTGTTTGAGTTACCGCTTCTATTCGTTGAAGCAGGGGGCGTTTTCTCCTTCCAATACACCGCTCGAAGAGCGGGTGGGCCGTCTCCTTCTTGGCCTCGCGGAGAAGTCCGGGGAACATGGCGCGGAGGGAACGGTCTTTCTCTCCCCAGAGGTCACTCGGGCCACCCTCTCCCAGCTCCTTGGGGTTTCGACCGCTAAAGTGGACCGAGCAATCGCTGCGCTTCCCCAGATTTCGCAGGTTGGAGAGCAGATGACCTTGTCTCCCGAATCGTTGCGATGCTGGTTAGCCAGCGCGACCGATGTCAGCAAGAGCAGTCTAAAGCGTCTCTTCGATGATGGATAGATAGAACGGCGTAGTACGAGCTCTTTCCTTTAAGGTGTCCATATCAACGATTGTGATCAAGCTCTGCGAAGTGGTGATAAGGTTGCGTTCTCGAAACCGTTTAAGCACCCGCATCAGAGTCTCTATCGATACGCCGAGCATCTCTGCGATAGTCTGGCGTGAAATGGGTAAATCGAGGACGATTCCGGCCTTGTCCTTTTCACCATACTTATGGGCCAGCGCGATCAGGAGGAGGGCCAGGTTACGGTCGGTCGATTCCACCGCCGCGCGGGTGAGCTTGAACTCAAGCATAATCACCTCGCGGGATAACCACCGACATAGATCGGCGAACATGAGAGGATGTCCCTTGCTGAAGGCGAGGATGTTGGAGCGTTCGAAGAAGAGTAGGGTGGACTCCACAAGAGCCTTCGCGAACTGCACGTTTATCGGCTCCCGTTTCAGGAATACCGCCTCCAGACCGAACATCTCTCCAATCGCAAGGAACCGGAGCATGCGCTTCTCCCAGCCCTTGCTCGCATACTTCCCGATCGATACGAGGCCGGATTGAACGATATACACCCCCGCGGCGTAGGAGCCCTCTTGAGCGATGAGTTCTCCCTCATCGTAGTGCACCGGAAGTGATATCCGCTGCAATTCCTCAACTTCCGCAGGTTCCAGGGAGGGGAGGACGCGTGCAAGAAACTCTTTCCTCTCCTCCATCACTGAAACAGTTTTGGACATGGCATTCCTCATTTTAAAGGCACTGGACTCTGCAGGGCAACTAACCGATTAGAAACGAGGAGGACCCCGCGTTCTCATGAGAGGCCATCCCCGTATTCATTTATTGCTTATGCGAAAGATGGGCTATACCCAACCGCGCAGTCGCATCGCCTCAGCAACTCGTTGGACCGCAACCATGTAGGCCGCTGTTCGGTTGTCGACGTTGTTTACCTCCGCCATCTTGTGAATATCGTGGAAGGCATGGGTCATCTTTTCCTTCAATCGCTTTTGAACTTCTTCCAAGTTCCAGTAGTAACCACCGATATTTTGTACCCACTCGAAGTAGGATACGGTTACCCCACCAGCGTTACACAGGAAGTCTGGAATAATGTATTTGCCGTTCTTATAAAGGATCTCGTCCGCCTCGGGAATGGTGGGGCCATTCGCCACTTCGGCGATGAGCTTCGCTTTGACCGCACCGGCATTCTTCTCGGTAATGACATTCTCAATCGCTGCGGGAACCAGTACGTCCACATCGAGCTCAAGGAGTTCCTGATTTGTGACAGCCTTGCTCCCCGCAAGGCCTGACACCGAACCGGTCGCCTTCTTGTGCGTAAAGGCAGCCTGCGGATCGATGCCATCGGCGACGTATACCCCGCCGCGCGAGTCGGTGACGGCGACGACTCTACTCCCGGCGAGCTCCTCCATCAGCTTTGCCGCAAAGTAGCCGGCGTTTCCATAACCCTGGACGGCAACGGTTGCATCCTTCAAGTTGAGGCCGATCACTTTGGCAGCTTCGAGAATGGTGTACACCGCACCGCGAGCGGTTGCGTCCCCACGACCGAGCGATCCGCCAACCGGGATCGGCTTACCAGTGATCACCCCAGGGGCGTTGTAGCCGATGATCGTGGAGTACTCATCGACCATCCAGGCCATGATCTGAGGCGTCGTGTAAACATCCGGTGCGGGGATGTCCCGTTCCGGCCCGATGAAGCGGCCAATGGCGCGGATGTACCCACGCGCAACCCGCTCCACTTCTCCAACGGAGAGCTCCTTGGGATTACATATAACGCCGCCTTTTCCCCCACCATAAGGGATATCCACGACGGCGCACTTCCACGTCATCCACGCGGCAAGCGCCTTTACCGTGTCGATCGTCTCCTCGGGGTGAAAGCGGAGTCCGCCCTTTGTAGGACCGCGCGCGTCGTTGTACTGCACGCGGAATCCGGTGAAGACCTTGCTCGTCCCATCGTCCATGCGCACGGGAAAGTGGACCTCGAGGGTTCGCATCGGTTCGCGCAGAAACGCGTGCACCTGCGGATCGAGGTTGAGCTTCTCCGCTGACTTGTCCAGTTGCCGTTGCGAAATCTCAAACGGGTTTAACGTTGGAGCATCGGCCATATCTACGACCTCCTAAAGTCTGTGAGCGATAAACTGGCCCAGAGTGGAGAAACAGAATCACCGCCTCCACTCTCGACACAGCGGCGTGATTATACAAAGGGGCCTAATCGATGTAAAGGTGTGAGTTGTCTCATACAAGATGAGCATGAAGCGAGGGGGTGTTTCTCGTGCGAGATGAGCATGAGATGACACTGGTAACGCAAGCGCGTATGTCGAATCATAGGAGGCATGATTTTGATGATGACGGACTCACGCGTGATGAGCGCCGACGAGTTGCGGGCCTTTTTGAGAACAAGTTATGATGAGAGGGGTCGCGCCTTG
>DQCH01000092.1:2992-4458 GCA_003545155.1 Candidatus Acetothermia bacterium | reverse complement strand
GAGAGCAGGAGGCTCAAAAAAAACACCCTCCCTTGCCGCGATGACTACTTCGAGGTTCCGCGCGTCCTCTAATGGATGAGCGTTCCCACTCTCTCTCCGGCAGCGAGTGCCGCTAGCGCCCCCGATTTCCCTAAATCAAAGACTACAATAGGAAGGTCATTCTCTCGACATACCTCCACCGCAATCAAGTCCATCACTTCGTAGCGGCTGGCGAGGAACTCCTGGAAACTCAGCTCCTCCAATAGGCGAGGCTCTTTCCCAGTAGCAGGATCCTCAGTGAACACCCCCGCGACATTCGACCCCTTGGCAAGAAGATCTGCCTCGATCGCCACTGCCCTGAGGGCAGCCGCGGTATCAGTCGTCACAAGAGGGTTTCCCGTTCCACCGGCGAAGATCACGACCTGACCGTTCTCCATAGCACGACGTGCCTTTCGCGGAGAGACCGGCTCGGTCAGTTCGGTCGATATCGCCGATTGAACGATCGTCTCTCGGCCGATTTCTTCGAGGTAAGAGCGGAGGGCAAGGCCGTTTAAGACGGTGGCAAGCATCCCGAGGGTGTCAGCCTCAATCCGATCGAGCCACGAGCTCTTTGCTCCACGGATGATGTTCCCCCCACCGATCACGATCCCAAGCTCGGTGTTTGTAAGCGAGGCGATCTCCTCGGCGATACGGTGTAAGGATGTGGGGGAGAAGGCCCCCTCCTCTCCTTTAAACGCCTCGCCACTCAGCTTGAGGAGGAGGCGTGAAGGGATGTTCATCTAAGCCTCTTCGCCGATTTCGTAGCGCGCGAAGCGCTTGATGGAGATGTTCTCGCCGGTCTTTGAGCGCAGGTCCGCCAATAGATCTTCGATCGTGTGAGTGGAGTCCTTGACGAACGGCTGCTTGAGGAGACATACTTCAGTGTAGAATTTCTGCAGGCGCCCCTCAACAATCTTTTCCATAATCTGAGGCGGTTTCCCCTCTTTTTCACCCTGCTTGCGGTAAATTCCCTTCTCCGTCTCAAGGTCAGTTTCGGGAACATCCTCGGGTGAGATGTAGCGTGCTCGGGCAGCGGCGATGTGCATGGCTAGCTCACGCGTAAACTGCCGAAAGTCGTCACTGTTAGCAGCAAAATCAGTGTTGCAAGCAACCTCCAATAGGACACCTATCTTGCCGCTATGATGCACGTAGGCTTCGATACGACCCTCAGTCGCCTTGCGCCCCTTATGGGCGAGGAGCTCTCGTCCCTCTTCACGAAGGATCTGCTTCGCTTTCTCCATATCGCCCTCTGCCTTGATGAGGGCGTTCTTGCAGTCCATGATCCCTACTCCAGTCTTGGCACGCAGTTTCTTTATATCCTCGTTTTTTATCATCATCGTTGCTCAGTTTCCTTCTTGCTCGGGTTTCTCCTCATCCACCTCTACCGTTACAGACTCCACGGGGTCAGCATCTGGAACGCTCTCTGCTGCAGTTTCCTCAACTGGTTG
>DQCH01000092.1:0-2954 GCA_003545155.1 Candidatus Acetothermia bacterium | reverse complement strand
ATCAGCTTTGTAGCCTTGATGGCATCGTCGTTTCCGGGGATGGGGAAGTCAATCGGGTCGGGATCGCAATTTGTGTCCACGATAGCAATAACTGGGATCTTCAGGATGTTCGCCTCACGGATGGCGTTCGCCTCAATATCGGGGTCGATGACGTAGAGAAGGTCGGGGATCTGTTTCAGGTGACGAAGCCCATCAAGGTTCCGTTGCAGTTTGGCGAGCTCCCGGCGAAGGCGGCTCGCTTCTTTATTGGGGAAGTGCTCAAGCGAGCCGTCCTCAACCATATTCTCCAGTTTCTTCATGCGATCGATGCTCCGCTTAATCGTAACAAAGTTGGTCAGAGTACCACCAAGCCAGCGTCGATTGACGTAGTGCGCTCCACAACGCTTTGCCTCATCGGCAATCGTCGCTTGCACTTGCCTCTTCGTTCCAATAAAAATAATCTCATCCCCTTGAGCGACCCTGTCACGAACCATAAAGTACGCCCTCTTGAACATATCCACTGTCTGCTCAAGGTCGATAATATGAATTCCCTTGCGCTCGGTGAAGATATAACGAGCCATTTTGGGGTTCCACTTTCTAGTTCTGTGACCGAAATGGACCCCGGTCTCCAGCAGTTCCTTCATCGTCAGAACTTCCACATCACCCTCCCAAGAATGCAATCTTTGAAGCAAGAGTATAGCAAACCAGGAACGCCTCTTCAATACGGAAAGTGCGCAACGAAGCCGGTACCAGATCAAGGTTCGATCTGCTTGTTTCTTGAGGGGCAACCCCCTTATAATGGGAGGTGGAGGCCGGCTAAAATGAGGGAGCAAGAACCCACACAGACAGATAGAGTCTATCTGCGTGGCCTCCCCAAGAATATCGAAGCCGAGCAAGTCATTCTCGGCTCGGCGATCCTGGAACCAGAAGAAACTCTCCCCATCCTGCTGGAGAAACTGAGACCAGAGCATTTCTACCGTCGGGCCCACCGGGTGGTCTTTCGTGTAATTCGAGAACTCTTCGAGCGGGGAGAGCCAGCGGACATTGTGGCCGTGGCCAACCGCCTCGAGGAAAAGGAAGAGATGGAGAAGGCGGGAGGCCGGATTTACCTAAACGAACTCCTCGACCGTGTAACCACCACTGCTAGTCTGGACTACTACACAGAGATCGTGCGCAAGAAGGCCACCCTACGCGCACTGATCGAGGCCGGCGGGCGGGTCGCCGAACTTGGCTATGACGAAACGAACGATACGGACAAGGTGCTCGACAAGGCCGAATCGATCATCTTCGACATCTCTAGCCATAATGGAGCTGGCACTTCTTACTACCTTCTCAACCAGTTCCTTTACGAACACATCGACGCGCTGGAGGAGCTGCATCGCGATCCGGATAGACACACGATCACTGGGCTCTCTACGGGGTTCTCTAAACTCGACGAGATGACATCAGGGCTGCAGCGTTCCGACCTGATTGTCCTAGCTGGCCGTCCAGGGACAGGGAAGACGAGTCTCGCTCTCACCCTGGCGCGGAACGTGGCGATCCGAGAGAAGGCAGCGGTGGGAATCTTCTCCTTGGAGATGGCCAAGGAGCAGCTCCTAGAGCGGCTGTTGTGTGGAGAGGCAAAGGTGAGCCTCCACCGCTTGCGCGGTGGGTATGTCCCAGCAGCCAAGTGGCGTAACCTCGCCACCGCGGCAAGCAAGTTCCAGAATGCAACGATCATCGTTGACGGCACACCAGGACTCTCCATCCTGGAAATCAGGGCCAAAGCACGGCGAATGGCAGCTCAACATGGATTAGACATGCTCATCGTCGACTATCTACAACTGATTGAGGGGGCGATCCGCAGTGACATGCGCGAGCAGGAGATCGCTCATATCACCCGCTCGCTGAAGAAACTTGCCCGCGAGCTCAACATCCCGCTGATCGCGGTCTCACAACTGAACCGGGCTGTGGAACAGAGAGAAAGTAAGTACCCACGACTTGCTGACCTGCGCGAGAGTGGGGCAATCGAGCAGGACGCTGATGTCGTAGCTTTCATCTACCGGGCAGATTACTACGAACAACCAAAAGATGTCTCCGCCGAAAAAGGAGACCGAGCAACGAGCGATACGGAGATCATCATCGCCAAGCAGCGCAATGGTCCTTTGGGAAAGTTCACTCTCTCCTTTCACAAGGCATACGCCAGCTTCTATGAACATGCATGGGAGAGTAAACCTTCTCAAGAAGAGGGACCGCCCTTCTAGAAGGCCACGCAACCTATTTGATGAGAGAAAGGAAGACCTCGTATAATCACCTGTGAACTCTCGATCCATATTAATTAGGAGGGAGCATGACTCATCCAACGCAGTTTCGCTATACTAAGAAGCATGAGTGGGTCGATCTGGAGGGAAACCACGCAAAGGTGGGAATCACGGAGCACGCCCAAGACAAACTGGGAGATATCGTCTTCGTCGAGCTTCCTGCCGTGGGGACCGCCGTGAAGAAGGGGGGGAACCTAGCCACTGTGGAATCGATAAAGGCGGTGGGCGACGTCTACGCTCCGATGAGCGGCGCAGTAGTTGAGGTAAACACGCAGCTTGAATCCTCCCCCGAGACGATCAATCAGGACCCCCACGGGGCAGGGTGGCTTGTCATCCTCGAGGTGTCAGACCCTTCCGAGGCGGATAGCCTCCTTGATGCCTCTGGCTACGAACAGTACCTCAACGAGGGTTAGCCACAAGATGCGTTACATTGCCAACACCGGTGCCGATCGCCGTGCGATGCTTGCGGCGATCGGTCTTTCTTCGCTGGAAGAGCTATTCGACGACATTCCGCAGGAAGTCAAGGACCGTTTCCGGCCGCTTGAGCTCACTGCCCGAAGCGAGATGGAGGTGGCACGAATCCTGAAGGAACTTGCCACCTTAAACTCCTACCAGCAATCGAGCATTTCCTTCCTTGGTGGCGGGGTCTACGATCACTATATCCCGAGCGTTGTC
>DQCH01000090.1:5114-8919 GCA_003545155.1 Candidatus Acetothermia bacterium | reverse complement strand
CGCTCCCTGGCAATTGCTCTAGAAAAGACCGTTAGCGAGCTTGCAGACGCGGTGTTCTATCTTGAGAAGAGGGACTCAGCGCAGATGCATCTATCCACTTTTTCTGCCTCGGAGACAGCGTAAAATAAGCCCAACTTGTGTTATCCGATTAAGACGCTGATTTTGCGTACCACTCGAGCTTATTCAGGCAAAGCTTAGCCACTACACGCCGGGTGTCACCCACCGGACCATCGAGGTTAACGGAGGTGCACTTCCCAACCGCCGATCCGCACGCCTGGAGCAACGGTGATATTTTCCCAATACCCTGAGATGTAATCCCTAAAGGCATCATAATTACCGACTAGAAGCCAGGTACTTCCAGTACCTGCATAGGCAAATGAGATGCGCACCTGACCCGTCGCGGCGCCGAATGAGGCAGAAATGATGTTGGAAGCCAGCCCGGTCACATACGCCGTACCCGTAATGCCACCAGTAGCCGAGTGATTAAGCTGGAGTTCGAGCTGCCACGCATTTCTCGCTGCATCCCAAATGGTCCCCTGCCAGCGTCCGTCGAGACTCGATATCACGTCGATCGTTTTCTATGTTGTGGCCTGGTTCCCGCTCGAGTCGGTTACAGTCAGCCGTACCGTGTAAGAACCAGCGCTTTGATACTCGTGCTTCGGATTCTGGGCTTGAGCATCATCATTATCGCCAAAACCCCAGTCCCATGAAACGATACCCCCGCTTCCAAAGAGTCCGCCACTGTCCGTTGACAGGTCGGTGAATTGAACCTCTGTCCTTGCCAGTGGATCTGTCGGAGTCCAGGTGAAATTCGCGGTCGGCGCTGGATCGAAGACAGCACACCCCGCCAGCATCACAGCAACTAAGAGCAACCTACCTACCGCCATCCACCGCATCACTCGCATGTTGACTCCTCCTTTTTAATTATGACATTATAGCATATTGAAGGCCTATCGAGAAGCATTATCCCATGAGCTTGGTGTGACACCACTCAACTCGGCGAGCCAATAAGAGAAAGGAGGATAGTGCAAGCGTCGATGAGCCACTAGCATATAGCTTGTCCACAATGCTCATCGGAGGCTACCCCTGATGCTATAGGCACAGAAACACTCATGAGCTCCTCTCGCAGGTGCAGCAAACCGAGAACGAGTGGGAAGCTTTCTGCTCACGATCCGCTCTATATTTACTCTCCAGACACGGATATTTTAAATTCGGCGGAGAGGATATGCGTATCTCCTCCCAGCCCGCTCTCACTCCCTTTCACATAAGCGTAATCGATCGCCAGACCTTCCAAAGGGGTTATTCCAAGCCCGGCACTCAAGCGTTTTGTCCCATCACGCCAAACGATTATACCTCCGCGCAGTGCAAGCTGAGCCACAGGCGAAACCTCCACCCCCAAGTGGAGCCGGTCCAGATAGGCATAGCGGGGGAAGTCTGAATGCAAGGGCGAAGGCGAGAAATCAATATCCCCAGCAAGCAGAAGTTTCCCCTCAAGCAGGAGAACCGCTGTTCCCACCTTAACAATCCAGGGAACGTAGTTATCCGGGTTATGCATCGTTCCCTGCCAGCGCACGATCGTCTCCAAGGTATCCATGGAAACGACCCCCAGTGAGAGGGGAATTCCTTCCAACGTTCCCTTGAACAGAAGGCCCAGGTCAAACCCCAATCCACTCCCGCGCCCATCCAGCAGGCTGTGTCGATAGTATTTCAGGTTCGCACCAAGCGAGGTGCTCAAGCCCCCTGCCCACTCAAAGGGGAAAGAGGCGGAAAACAGGAAAAGGGATTGGTCATCATCGAAGGTCCCTCCACCGTCATCCCCTGTATACGGGATGCCCGCGATGTGGTGGTTAACCCAGGTTATCCCCAATCCTAGGCCGGAAAAGCTCCCCGTCTGAACCGGCTTTGCGGACAGGCTCAGATCTTGAAAGGTAATGTCCGGATCGCCGTACCGTCCGCCAATAATATACATCCCCCCCAGGTGGTAACCATTCAGGTAGCTGATACCAGCCGGATTCCAAAACCCAGCGGAGGTGTCGTTCGCAGTTGCGACGAAGGCACCTCCCATCGCAAGAGCACGAGCACCAACCCCATCGCGCGCAAAACTACCTTCATTTGTTCCTTCCCCAAACACATTCAAGCTGAGAGTAAACAACAGAATGCCCACTAAGTAAATAAACGCCTTCTGCATCACCGCCTCCTAAAGTATCATAGTACTCTAATTCTACCCGCGCATGTTGATAATACCAGGAACCATTCTCCGCCTGTTCACGAAAAAGCTTCTGGGATCACTCCCAGGGTACGGTGACCACTTCCCGCAGGATCACAAGCCACTTTAACCTTGACTAATAACGATGGTGCAACAGCAAGCACCTCACTGGTGATCACGACATTCGTCCCCGAGGAGATCCCCGACGATCCCCCGGCAGCGAGCTTCATCGTAACCGAACGAACCCTCGCTGTTTGAGGTAATCTTCGACCCGTCGGCCTCCATCGCCGCAGTGGGTCATGACATCGTGGTCTATCACTGGCTATTCGATGGAAAGGCAACGATCGAAGCGACAAATGATATGGTGACGCACGTCTACGAGCTATACTCCCAAAACCACATTACGTCGTCAGGCTGACGGTGTACGACGACCAGGGGCTGTCCGGTTCCACTGTACGGAACGTGACGGTGACAAACTAGCGATTAGCTATCAGCCGTCAGCAATCAGCCAAAAGAAGAAAAGACGCTTTGAGATTATAGCTGATTACTGAAAGCTGATGGCTGAAAGCTAGCGAAGGCGTTTTTCAACAAAATCGACAACCTCTTCGGCCAGCCGGAGTGCTTCTTGAGCAGCGTCTTTCTGGTACACACGGGCGGGTATACTCCCGGGCAGGCTGTTGGGATAGCGGGTAGTAACATAGTAGCCGTCCAGTACAGCCCATCGCGCACCCTGTTCGCTGATTTCCGGAACGTGCAAGGCGACTTGCGCACTGAGCCGTTCTACCGAGTGGCCGAGCACCATCTCCTCTCCCTGAGCGTAGAGGACGGCCTTAAGCGCCTTTTCCGCTACCTGTTGCGCTAGAAAGCAAACGAGATGAAAGCCACCCTCTTTGAGCAGCAGACGCGCCCACTTCAGGTCCTCTGTGGCTTGTTCAAGCCACCTTCGTCCCTCATTTAACTCTCTTATAGATAACCTCCCCTGTAGCAAGAACCCGCTTGAGAAAACTGCTCTTCTGGTTTTGTTTAAATTCTTGGGGACTGTAGGTCACAAGATCTAGATCAACCTTGATCGCGCCTCCAAGGTGGCGGTAGAGACGAGCGGTGCGTGTTACCGGATTGTCCGCTGAGTCCATCACTACCAGCAGATCAAGGTCGGTGAACAGATCCCTCCTTCCCCGCCGGTAGGAGCCAAAGAGGATGACTCGCTCGACCTCGGGGAGGCGGGACAGCCGTGCTACGGCTTGCTCTAACCCTTGCTTGAGGGCCTGACGATGCTGCGCACGCCTCTGTTCAAGATTACTATTCATTGCAATTTTATGTTAACAGAAAGCGCTGGTTGACAACAAGGGGGCGGAACAACCTGGGGGGTGTGATACATGACGAGCTGTTTACTACACCCCCCAAGTCGGGGCTTGTCCCCGACGAAAGAGAACGTCGGACATGAAGTACGACACAACATTCTTAACTCTTAGGAAACCAGGAATCCAGGAAATGATTTGACTTTCTGGTGTATCGTTCCTGGCTTGTTGCCCTCTCATGGCTTCCTCATAAAAATTGCTGTGGCGTCGGGGTTTATCCCCGACGAAAGAGAACGTCGGA
>DQCH01000090.1:0-5062 GCA_003545155.1 Candidatus Acetothermia bacterium | reverse complement strand
CGACGAAAGAGAACGTCGGACATGGAGTACGACACAACATTCTTAACTCTTAGGAAACCAGGAATCCAGGAAATGATTTGACTTTCTGGTGTATCGTTCCTGGCTTGTTGCCCTCTCATGGCTTCCTGGCTTCCTCATAATAAGATTGTTGTAGCGGCGTGGCTTGTACAATCAGCCTTCAGCAATAACAAGCTGTCAGCAATCAGCTTTCAGGAGCGCGGCTCTTGGCTGACTGCTGATGGCTGAAAGCTAGCAAAGACGCTTTTCGACAAAAGCGTCGGGGCTTGTCTCCGACGAGAAAAAACATAAGCCGCAGAAACGGGTTAGCTACCGCAGCCCTCGCAGCCGACGACCCGCACGGGTTTTGTTATGGCGCTTTCCACATTGTCATCGTCGATCACGGTCAGGGTGACGGAATACGTGATCCCTGCCGTGGGAAAGAGGTGCTCGGTGATCTCTCCCCAGCCCGAGGTGCCGTCCCCGAACGACCAGATCCACTCGACGATCTCCCCATCGGGATCGTAGGAATCACACGCATCGAAATCTACCGGGGTCTGCTTGGTCGGTAGGTAGGGCCAGTAATCAAAGTCAGCAACAGGGGGAAGACTCAGAGCCTGGACATTGCGGTAGAGCGTTCCCACTTTGCCTTCGGAATCGGTCACGGTGAGGGTAACCCGGTATATCCCCTTCTCCGTAAACGTGTGGTCGACCATCACCCCGCTTGATTCTTCTCCATCGTTAAAGTCCCAATCGTATGATAAGATGGGACCGTTGGGGCTCCTCGACGCACTCGCATCGAAGTGCACCGTAAGCGGTGGGTAGCCGCTTGACGGAGTAGGGTTAAACTCAGCGCGAGGGATGTTTTGAAAGAGACAGCCGGTCATAATATTAAGACCGCCTAACAGGAGGAGTATCAAAACCGTTCGCATCTTCATCGGACAAGACCCCGTTTTTTTGATGTCCCCTATTCTACGTGACGGAGACCTTCGCTGCACGTAGAATCGTCGTAGCGGCGGAACCTGTGTCCGCCGAGATGAAGAACGTCGGACATAAAGTCCGACGCTACAGAGGAAAGCGAGAATCCTTCCGTAGCGGCGGAACCTGTGTCCGCCGAGAGAACCTTTTGACTATTAGGAAGCCAGGAATCCAGGAAATGATTTGACTTTCTGGTGTATCGTTCCTGGCTTGTTGCCCTCTCATGGCTTCATGGCTTCCTCATAATAAGTTTGCCGTAGTGGCGGAGCTTGTGTCCGCCGTAATTAGAACGTCGCACACAAGGTGCGACGCTACGGGGCACTCAGCCTGCAAGCTAATCGCTGACAGCTGATTGCTGAAAGCAGAACGCTTTCTTCAACTAGTAACAGCTTGTTACAATGGAGACGTAGCCCAACGCTGATGACCGTCGCCCTTCATCATCGGTAACGGTAAGGATGACGGTAAACCGGCCAGCCTGCTGGTAGGCGTGGCTTACCCGTGCGCCAACAGCGCTCTCGCCATCACCGAAGTCCCACGCATGGCGGAGGATCGTTCCTTCAGCGGCACGAGAGAAGCTCCCGTCAAACTCGATCGGGACGCCGACTTTCCAATCTTGACAGGAGTGAGGCCCTGTAATCACAGTGATCACAGCTAAGGGACGGTCACCGCTAATCCCACAGGAGCCTCCAGGGCACCCGCCGCCATTCTCCTGCACGCTGATGTCATGGTGCGCTTGACCCATCGCCCCCTCATCGTCGGTGACGGTGAGGGCGACATCATAGTCACCATCTTTCATGTAGGTGTGACTAGTCCGAACGCCGCTGCCGGTATTGCCATCATCGAACTTCCAGGCGTAACTGATGATCTCACCGTTTGAGTCGTAGGATTCGGAAGCATCAAATATCACGGTCTCTCCGGCGCGGGGAAGCTCGTTACTCACCGCAAAGCTCGCCACCGGTGGTGGGTTTTTAACTATAATTGCCACCTTCTCGCAGTCCATCTCACCTTTGTCGTCTGTAACGGTCAGCTTAACAAGGTAGGTCCCAGGCAGGGTGTAGCTATGGGAGGCAACGGCCTCGCTCGCTGGCACAGTGTCATGTGGATCGCCAAAGTCCCAGCGGTAGGTGGTGATCGTTCCATCATCGTGAGAGTAACTGGCATCGAATTTCACCGTCAGCGGGGCGTTTCCCTCCCTGGAAGAGGCATCGATCACCGCCTCTGGAACCTGGTTTACCAGGCCGCTCATGATGTCATTTAAGCTACATCCAGTCAGGAACAGTGGCACAAGGAGAAGCAGGGCAAGAATCGTTTTCTTCATCGGCAACTCCCTCCTGGGCAGACGCCGTTGCAGGGCTGCTCGCCAAGGATGCTTATCTCTTCAACGTATTTTGTCTTTCCGCCGTCGTTGTCAGTGACGGTGAGGACGACTTTGTAGGTGCCCGCGTAGACGTAGTGGTGTTTTACAATCTCGTCCTGAGCGGTCTCCCCGTCCCCAAAGTTCCAGTCGTAGGCGATAACCTCGCCGTCGTCGGTTGATTCCGAGGCATCGAAGGTAATCAACTCAAGCGTCCCCACGATGTACTTATCACCCATCTTGCTCTTCGGGCTGTAGGAGAAGGCGGCCATTGGCGGAGGGTTAAGCGCTTCTACCATAAGGGAACTCGATCCTGAGATTCCCCGGTTGTCGATCACGGTCAGTAAAACCGTATACTCTCCGTCCTCCTCGTAGACGTGCGTGGCCTGTGGCCCCTCCGCAGCGGCGCCGTCTCCAAAGTTCCACAGGTAGGAGACGATCCGCCCATCGGGATCGTAAGAGAGGGTTCCATCGAAGTTGGCCGTAAACGGAATCATGTGCTCCACCGGCGAAGCGGTGAACAGGGCCTGGGGCTCATCAGGCCTCACCCCAAGGCAACCTGTAATGGCGACAACGACGAGGAGGATCAATCCTAAAAGAAGGTAGAAACTCGCACTCCTCATAATATCACTCCTTTTTCCCTTCAGGGTTAAGATCAACGACCAAGGAGAAGGTAAACTGCACAGTGATTCCACTAAGGTCAACCTTCTCCGGGGTACCGTCTCCATCTATATCTAAACTGTTTCCCTGCCGGTCTCTCATCCCTCCCAGCGTAAGGGAGCGGTAGAAGAGCGATGAGCCAACCCTTAGCCAATCGGTGATGGGAAAGAAAAGTGACAGACCTCCCTCAAAGCCGAGAGCAAAGCCGCTATAGCGGCCCTCGCCCTCAGGGGGGAGCCAGGAGATGGCGGTCGGGTACTCCGGGGGAATCTGAAAGGTGATCGCCCGGTTGAAGCCGGAGTAGTAATAACCGGCTCCCAGCTCGGCCGAAAGGACCACCCCTGCATCAAGAAAGTCGTAGCGACCGCTCACCAAGAACCCGACGGCGTAGCAGTTAAGATCAATCGAGATCTGGGAGGTCTCACTCGAGGTGTAGACTCCAGCGGTCGAGGTCGATGTCCGGAAGCCCTCGAGCTTTCCACCGAGGGCGAACCGATCAGAAAGCCAGAACCTCTCCCCTGCCTGGTAGGCGATCCCACTGCCGATACTGTCCAGTTTCTCTACCTCTCCTGTGATCTCCGGCAGGAGGGCAATGTCATCGTTGAGCAGAGTAATGATCGCGTTTATTCGATCTTTGATCGCGTTGATCTCACCAAGGGCGGCCGCAGATGGGCCTCCGCTGAAGTAGATTTCTATTGGCCCTGCGGTGAGCATGGCTGCCCAGAGGATCAGAACAGCCCCGACAGTCACTAGCCCCTTCATCATCTCCCCCTTTTCCACAGTCTTGGGAGTTAGGGGAGGGCATCTCCTCTTAAGGAAGTGCCCTCACCACCCGGTAAGGCTAGCCTAAGGGCTTTCTTCCGTAGTGCGTAGCCCATAGTTCTCAAGGTTAGTAGATCTATTTCTTAGCTTGTGCGGACCTATGTCTTTTTTAAAGATGACTTAAGGGCGAAAAGCGCCTCCTCGATGCCCTGGGCCGTCACATCGAGGTGGGTGACCATGCGCATCTGATTAGGATCGCTACCAAGGGGATTGGCAAGTACCCCACGTGTTCGCAGGCGCTTGGACAGTAAACGGGCATCAAGTGAGGGGTCCCCCACCGTCGCCCCATCGACTTTAAAATAGACGAGGTTTGTCTTTACAGGCTGTGTGGTATTACCCTCTGCCCCGCAGGTGAGTCCATGGAGTGCGTTGATCCCTTCGGCAAGGCGGGAAGCATTCTTGTGGTCCTCTGCCAGTCGGTCGATGTTATGCTTTAAGGCATAGACCCCAGCAGCAGCGATGATCCCGACTTGGCGCATTCCTCCCCCGACGATCTTTCGCATCCGTTTTGCTTTAAGAATAAACTTAAGCGACCCACACAGGAGGGAGCCCACTGGCGCACCCAATCCCTTGGACAAACAGACCATCACCGAGTCGACACTGCGGGTCAGTTTTAACGGCTCGATTCCCAAGGCGATAGCGGCGTTGAACAGGCGCGCTCCATCAAGGTGAACGGCGATCCCGCGGCTGTGAGCAAGTTGGCCGACCGCGTCGCAGTACTCCGGGGTGAGGATCGCTCCTCCACAGCGGTTATGCGTGTTCTCAAGACAGATCAATCGCGTGCGGGGAAAGTGAACGTTATCCGCTCGGATCGCCTCCTCGATAGCCTCAACTGGAATCGTCCCATCCGGTCGGTTTGAAAGGGTATGAGAATGGATTCCCGCCAACCCAGATGCTGCACCTCCCTCGTAAAGGAAGGTGTGTGACAGGTTTCCCAGGATCATCTCATCACCGCGTCCGCCGTGGGTGAGAATGGCCACAATGTTTCCCATCGTTCCACTGGCGACGAACAGGCACGCTTCCTTACCGAGCATCTGGGCCGCCATCTCCTGCAGGTGGTTGACCGTGGGGTCCTCGTCGTAGACATCGTCACCCACCTTCGCCTGCACCATCGCCTGGCGCATCTCTTGAGTTGGCTTGGTCACGGTGTCGCTACGAAGATCGATAAAGTCCATGATGGCTCCTTTCGCTTTAGATCTTAACATGAAATGAAGGCGTAGGTGGTTCCTTTTAGGTCCCTAAAAATCGCGC
>DQCH01000078.1 GCA_003545155.1 Candidatus Acetothermia bacterium | reverse complement strand
CTGCCACAGCAGCCGCCGAAGATCCTTACGCCGTGGGCGACGAACTTAAGGGCGTACTCTGCCATCACGTCCGGGGTAACGTCGTAGATAGATTCGCCGTTTTTCTCATGGGGTAGTCCTGCATTGGGCTTTGCCATCATCGTTGCTTTGGGTACAGCGTCTCGCATCTTCCTTATGGCTTCTAACGTCTCAGTTAAGCTGCGACCGCAGTTGGCACCGATCACATCGACACCGAGCCCCCAGAGCTTTGCTGCTGCCTCCTCTGGTTTTACCCCCATCATCGTGCGGCCATGCGTGTCAAAGCTCATCGATACCAGAATGGGAAGGCTTGTGGCTTGTTTTGCTCCTTCGACAGCGGCGAGCGCTTCTTTAAGATCACTCATTGTCTCGATGATGATGGCGTCAACTCTTCCTTCTGCCAGTGCGGCGGCCTGTTCGGCGAAGGAGGCCCGTGCCTCCTCAATGGCGAGGTCCCCCAGGGGCTTTAGCATCCTTCCGGTAGGGCCGATGTCTCCCAAAACCAGTATCTTCTCGCCGGCAACATCGTGAGCAAGCTTGACTGCCGCCAGGTTGATCTCGCGCACGCGGCCGCCCAACCCCGCCTTCTCCAACCGCAGACGGCTGCCACCGAAGGTGTTTGAAAGGATAAGGTCGGCCCCAGCTTCCACGTACGCCTGATGCAACGCGCGGATCGCCTCGGGTCTCTCCAGATTCCAACACTCAGGTGAAACGCCGGGCGGCAGTCCAGCGGCTTGAAGCATTGTGCCGGTCGCGCCATCAGCGATAAGGATACGCTCCTTCGATAGGCGCTCTTTGAACCTAGTCATCGCGCTCCCATGCGCTCACCGCTTCCGCGGTCACTTCTTTGCTGGCTTTAACTTTTGAAGCCGACCTGCCTCGAGTGCTTCCTTTGCAACCTCGCGCAGGTGAAACTTCTGGATTTTCCCGGACTGAGTCATGGGAAACTCGTCCACGATCTCTACATACCGGGGGACTTTGAAGTTGGCGATTTTCCCCATGCAATAGTCAACTATCTCCTGCGGGTTAATCGCCATCCCCTTACGGGGGATGATGTGGGCGATCGCTACCTCACCCATGACCTCGTCGGGGACCCCAACTACAGAGACGTTCTGCACCTTGGGATGGGTGAACAGGTATTCCTCGATCTCGGCCGGATAAACGTTGAACCCGCCGGTGATCAGCATGTCTTTTTTTCGACCGACGATCTTAACGTAGCCTTCCTCGTCCACGGTGGCTAAATCGCCCGAATAGAGCCACCCCTCTTCGTCAATGACCTCGGCGGTCTTACCCGGCATCTTGTAGTAACCGAGCATCACGTTATAGCCGCGGCAGGTGAGCTCGCCCATCTCCCCAGGTGGAAGCGACCAGCGATCATCATCGGTGATCTTAACCTCGATCCCGGGCAGGGCTTTTCCGACTGTCTCCACCCTCCGCTCGAGCGAATCATCGAACCGGGTCATCGTGATTACCGGTGAGGCCTCGGTGAGGCCATAGGCGATGGAGACGTTGCACCCGAGCTCCTCCATCGTCCCGCGCATCACCTCGACCGGGCAGGGGGCCCCTGCCATGATCCCGGTACGAAGTGACGAGACGTCATATTGTGAACCATCGTCCTTTCCCTTGCGGTATTCCTCCAGTTCCAACACGAACATCGTGGGGACGCCGTAGAGAATCGAAACTTCCTCCTCCTCAATCAGTTCGAGCGCCTCCTTGGCCTTAAATACGCTCATCGGGACAAGGCTCGCCCCCCAGGTGATCGCCCCCATGATTCCCATCACGCAGCCGAAGCAGTGAAAGAAGGGAACGGCAAGAAGAAATATGTCCTTCTCGCTTGTGTGCAGCACCTGCGTCACCTGCCTGGCGTTTTCGGCGATGTTGTGATGTGAGAGCATCGCACCTTTGGGGTTTCCCGTAGTTCCTGAGGTGTAGAGGATGAACACGTTGTCACGCGGATTACAGATTGCTTCGCGCTTGTCGATCTTTTTATCCTCGAGGTGTGACGTGCCGAGAGCGACGACCTCATCGAAGGTGTGTATATCGCTCCCTTTCTCCCCGCTTATGATGATATGTTTAAGACCAGGTAGGTTCTCACGAACCTCACCGATCATTTTGCGGTAGTCGATTCCCACAAAGGTGTCGGCCATGAACAGTGTTGTCGCTTCAGAGTTTTGAAGGATATAGTGAACCTCATGGCTTTTGTAGCGGGTGTTCATGGGCACGACGACTGCGCCGATGCGGGCGATCGCAAAGTAGGCAATCACCCACTTCGGAACATTGGGCATCCATAGACCAACTTTCTCCCCCTTTTGCACTCCCAGTTCGATCAGTCCGCGGGCGAGTTGGTTGACGCGCTCGTTTAGCTCCTGATAGCTGATCTTGTATCCCTGATCGATGATCGCGTTTCGCCGAGGAAAGGCCCTCGTCGTTTCGGAGAGTACCTGGGAAAGCGTTCGCATCGGTTCACCTCAATTGCGAAGTTATGTTTTCAAAAAAAGATTATCGGGGAAAGGAAAAGCGTGCGCAAACTGGTTCCTGGCTATTTTCTCGCATACAATAACTTAACCAATAAATAGGAGGGTGTATGTACGGCATCTTCGGTAGATACCTGGACATCGACCTATCCGTGGGGGCAATCCGGGAGTATAAGATTCCAACAAGGTGGCAAGAACTCCACCTCGGTGGGAGGGGGATCGCCGCGCGTGTTCTCCTCAAAGAGCTATCCGGGAAGGAGGATCCGCTTTCCCCTGAGAGCATCCTCATCTTTGCTACCGGTCCATTCCAGGGGACGGAACTCCTCGGGGCCGGGAGGCACCTAGTTATGGGGATATCGCCGAAGACAGGTAGCGTTTGTGGCTCCTATGTGGGCGGTTACTTTGGCCACGAACTCGGACGAAGTGGTTACGATGGAATCCTCCTCAGGGGGACGGCAGCCGAGCCGGTCTATCTCACCTTGATCGATGGAGTGGCACAGATCCATCCGGCGACCGACCTTTGGGGGAAAGGAACGGGAAAGACTGAAACGGCACTTAAAGAACGCCATCCCGGTGGTTGTGTTGCCTCAATTGGGATCGCTGGCGAGAAGCTGGTGCAAATGGCGTGCATCATCCATGACCGTTCTCGCGCGGCCGGCCGGCCCGGCCTCGGCGCGGTGATGGGGTCAAAACGCTTGAAGGCGATCCTCGTTCAAGGAAACGAAGAAAAGCCACTCTACGACCGTGAACGCTTCAAAAAAGAACGCGCCCTATACGCAAAGCTCGTCCTCGATGATGAAATGAAACACTTCGGCAAGTACGGGACGGCCGCTGGGGTTACCTGGCTTTCCGAGATGGGGATTCTTCCCACAAGGAACTTTCAGGAGGGGGTCTTCGATCATGCCGAGTCGATCGGTGGGGAAAAACTTCACGACACGATCCTCGTTGGACGGGAGGGCTGCACTGGTTGCCCAATTCGCTGCAAGCGCGTGGTGAGGACTTCCTTTGCAAAAAGAGAGGTCCTCCCGGAATTTGGCGGGCCAGAGTACGAGACGATCGCAGCCTTTGGCTCACTCTGTTTAAACGACAACCTTGATGCGATCTGTCTCGCCAACCAACTGTGCAATGACTATGGAATCGATACCATCTCTGCAGGGGTGGCTATCGCCTTTCTCATGGAGGCCTCGGAGAAGGGACTGATTGATGAGGAGATTCCCTGGGGCGATGGGGAGGCGATCGTTTCACTCATCGACCAGATCGCCCATCGCGAGGGGATTGGCGATCGCATCGCTGATGGTCTGGAGGCATTTGCGGATGAGTTAGGAAGCGATTTCCACATGACGATCAAGGGGATGGAGATCCCGATGCACGAGCCGCGCGGAAAACAAGGGCTGGGGATCAGCTACGCTACCTCACCGCGGGGAGCGACACACCTGGAAGGGATGCACGACACGATGCTTACCGCCCCCACCTCCGAGCTCGGAATCGATCACGCCTACGACCGGTTCACCCTCGCCGACAAGCCGGGGGTGGCCAAGACCTATGAGGATCTGCGCTCATTCGAAAACTCCCTCATCCTGTGCGTGTTCACGGTGAGAGAGACCGGGGAGCACTACAGCTTCTCCCAGATTCGCTCGCTCCTTGAGGCGGCGACCGGGATCGGTCTTTCCCCAATTAAGATGCTTGAAATCGGCGAACGAAACTACGCGCTTTTGCGCCTGCACGCAGCTCGTGCTGGCCACACTATGGATGGTGACAGGCTTCCCATGCGCTTCTCGCAGCCGCTTCTCAGTGGTGCCAGCGCCGATCATCCGATTCGTGCGGAAGCGATGCGCACCGCCATTGAGGTCTACTACCAAGAACGCGGCTACGACCAGCTTGGCCCAACTGACGAGACGCTGGGCAAGCTTGGCCTGGAAGACTGCATTGGGGTTATAGAGAGGTAATCTTCGGTGATCCCTACCGTTTCGTTCATCGGGCATCAGGGCAGTGGAAAAACGACGCTTTTAACACGGCTGATCCCCTTCTTGTTGGATAGAGGCTACCGCGTGGGGACAGTAAAACACGCCCCTCATGAGGAGAACATCGACCGCTTGGGAACCGACAGCTTTCGACACCGTGAAGCTGGCGCCGAGCAGACCCTCGTGGTGAGTCGATCCGGTCGCGCCCTCTTCTGGGAACCCTTCCCCAAAGAGGCGATTGAGGAGACAATCGAGCGACTCTTTCAGGGATTCGACGTGGTTCTCGTCGAGGGGTTCAAGCATGGCCCCTTCCCCAAAGTCGAAGTTTTCCGCCGCTTAACCGAGCTACGTGCCGAACCGCTCGCCGGTGAGATCGACGTGGTCGCGGTTGTCACCGACGAACATGTCGCCCTCCCCGACGGGGTGAGAATCCTATCACCCCAACGGCCAGAGGAGGTCGCCGACTTCCTCGAAGGAAACCTCCTGTAACAGATACTTAAAAAGGCGAGGGGGCTTTGCGCGCCCTGCTTCACTGTGCTACCCTTCTTTACGTCATGCAAAAAGCGATTCTGGCCGACCAGGAAGTGCACGGCGCGGTTTCTTCCTTGTTCCTTGTTCCGCGAGGGATAGACCGAATCAGAGAGGGGCGGAGGCTGGCAGCATCCCTTATCACCGATAATCTGAAGGAGCAGCAACTCGTCCTGCGGGGAGTTCACCCGGCGCTGATGGAACTTGTCCCCCTACCAGGCAAGGAGAAGATCGGGATCGATCGGGTTCGCGCGGTGATTCGAGGGGGGCAGTTTACCCCGGTGCAAGGAAAACGGAAGGCGTGTCTAATCACTCATGCCGAGACACTAACCTCAGAGGCGGCAAACGCGCTCCTCAAAGTCCTCGAGGAGCCTCCACGTGATCTGGTATTCCTCTTGTTAGCAAAATATACCGGTGATATTCTGCCGACAATTCTCTCGCGCAGCCGCGTCGTGCGGTTTAAGCCTCCCTCACAGGAGATCCTTCTCGCTAAGCTCACAGCGGTCGGCTATAGCGAGGAGGAGGGGCGTTACCTGATCGCTGTAACCCATGACGAAGAGGAGCTCGATCGTTTCATCGCAACACGCGAGGATATAGCAACACTGCGCACACAGGCGAAAACGAGCACCCGTACGGCAATTGCCGAGGTTCTGGCCACTGCCGTAATCAGCCGCGATCCGATTCTCCGCCATGAAGGGATCCTCTCTCTGCTCGACCGTTTGATAAAGGGAGAGATGGAACTTGCTGTGGTAGGAGCACGGATCCTCGCGAAGGTGGAGAGCAAGGCAATAACTACCTTGTTGGAGGACCTCATGCATGTTTCCTTCGACCTGATTCGCAAAAACCTCTCCGTTCCTGTTTCATATCAGGATGAGACTCTCATTTCGTTGAGTGCACGGGTGAAGATAAAGGAGATACTGCGGTTCTCCGAGTACATTGAGCGGGCGCGACAGGCGGTGGAGGGGCACTCCCCGCTGGAGGCGGTTCTCCTCTGGCTGCTTCTTGCTGCGGGGAGGTTGTAAGATGGCTGACGGACAGATTGCCCTGGTACGAGTCCTCAATTTGGAGCACGATACGGAGTACTTTCACGCTTCCTCTGTTTCCCTCACCCCGGGGATGCGCTGTATAGTTGACCACGGCGGACTGAGGCTGGGGGTGGTGAAGAGCCTCCTGGTCGCCGGTGAGGGGATCGGCGAGCAGCTCGAGCGAATCGTGCGGCTGCCTACAGCTGCCGACCTCGACGCCTACGAGCGCAATCGGACTGGCGCCGAGCGTGTTCTTTTCTCCACCCGGGAGGCGATCGCCCGCCACGAGCTTCCGATGCACCTTGTCGCCGCCGAGTACACGCTCGACCGCTCGCATTTGCGTATTTACTTCACCGCCCCGCATCGAGTCGACTTTCGTGTCCTGTTGCGGGAGTTAACTACTCTCTTCGGAGTGCGAATTGAACTGCGGCAGATGGGGGTGCGCGACGAGGCGCGGATCAAGGGTGGGGTTGGGCGCTGTGGGAGGACCGTCTGTTGCTACACGTTCCTACGCGAGTCGAAACCGGTCCCCATGGAGTTGGCATACGACCAAGAGCTGTTCGTCTCACCGGAGCGTCTCACCGGAATCTGCGGCCGGCTGATGTGCTGTCTTTCCTATGAACACGAAGCCTACAAGCGTGAACTCAAAGGGATGCCGAAGCTGGGAACGTCGGTCTCCTACGACGACAAATGTGGGAAGGTCATCGCGCACAACATCTTCCGCCACACCGTAACTATCCTCACTAATGCCCAGGAGCGTATCGAGGCAAATGTCGCTTCGGTGAAGATCATTCCCTCTGGAAAGAAGAGCAAGCGATAATTCGTGCCCCTGCCTTCCTCAACCGACCAAGCTCGTGGGTAGAGAGCAAGGCCTCAATCTCGATTCCTTCCTCAGTGTATTCCTTGATGGTCCCCCTTCCTTGCTGGGTGAAGCGGTGCACAAGGTCGCTCGCCGCGTAGGGGACCAACAAGGATGCTTCGACCTCATCTTGGTTCAACACGGTGCGGATGCGGTGAAGTAGACCGTCGATGTGAGTGCCTTCTTTCGCTGAGATCCGAACTCCCGCAGACGAGAACTCCGCCCTTTCTCCATCATGATCGATCAGATCGACCTTGTTCAGAACGTTGAGGATTGGTGGGCGAAAGGCATCGGTGGTGAAAACCTCCCGATTGAGGGTCTCAAGAACAGCTTCATAGTCCTCCTCGAGTGAAGAGCTATCAAGGTCGACGATGTGGAGGATCAGGTCAGCGTCGCGTACTACCTCCAGCGTAGCGGCGAAAGAGGGGATCAAATCATGCGGGAGGGCGCGAATGAACCCAACCGTATCGATGAACAGTGCCCATCTCCCTGAGTCGAGTTCTCCTCGGCGGACCGTGGTAGAAAGGGTAGCGAACAGCTTGTCCTCGACAAAGGCATTTGACCCACACAGGCGGTTTAAGAGCGTCGACTTGCCGCTGTTGGTGTAACCGACGAGGACAACCTGCGGAAGAGAGCTTATTTTTCGCCTCTTCCGCCGCAGTGCACGCTCGGCCTTCGCCTTCACGAGGCGGCGCTCGATAGTGTGAATCCGCCGATTGATCTTCTTACGGTCGAGCTCGAGCTGCGTCTCCCCAGGGCCACGCGTCCCGATCCCTCCGCCGAGTCGGGTAAGGGCGCTTCCCCAGCCGCGTAAACGCGGGAGGAGGTATCGAAGCTGGGCAAGTTCCACCTGCAGTTTTGCTTCTTTCGTTGCCGCCCGCTGCGCGAAGATGTCCATGATCAGCTGTGTGCGGTCGATCACTTTTCTACCAATCGCCTCCTCCAGGTTGCGCGCCTGTGCTGGCGAGAGCTCGCCATCGAAGATGATTACCTCAGCATCAAGCTCGCTCGCTACCGCCTTCACTTCTGTAGCCTTCCCCTTCCCAATAAAGGTGGACGAGTCAGGGCGCGGTCGCTTCTGGATTACATGCGCTAGGACCGGGACTCCTGCTGTATCAGCGAGTAACTCCACCTCGTGCAGGGAATCTGTCGCTCCCTCACCGGGAGGTTGTAGGCCGACAAGTAAAGCTCGCTCGGAGCCATAGATGCGCGCCCGCTCACCGAGACGGTCCTCGATCAATGGCCGGCCTTTTCGGTCACCGCTCTCGTTCAATCTGTGCCCCCAAGAGGCTTAGTTTTACCTCGATCTTTGCATAGCCACGGTCAATCTGCTCAAGCTGAGAAATTCTGGTGAAACCCTGGGCAGCAAGCCCGGCGAGGACGAGGGCGGCTCCAGCGCGAATGTCTGGCGCGTCCACTTCTGCTCCCCACAGGGTGCTCACACCGGTGATGGTGGCCGTCCGATCTGTGAGTACAATGTGGGCTCCCATACGCTTGAGTGACGGGGTATAGCCAAAGCGGCGCTCAAAGACCATTTCCTCAATTACACTTTTTCCCCTCGCCAAACTGAGCATGGCAACAAGCGGAGGCTGGAGGTCAGTTGGAAATCCCGGGTGGGGCGCGGTACTCACTTGCACTGGGTGCGGACGCTCGGTATTGGCAAGCACGATTGTATCGTTCCCCTCGAAACACATCATCCCGGCCTCCTTAAGGACGGCGAGCAACGGTCGCAGGTGCTTCGGGACCACACCTCTCACTTCCACTTCGCCGCCTGTGATTGCCGCCGCAAGGAGATAGGTTCCCGCCTCCAACCGGTCAGGGATAACCGTATGCTCGGCCCCGTGAATACTCTCTGTCCCCACGACTCTGATTGCAGTTGGCGCGACCTCGATTTGGGCGCCCATTTTACGTAGAAGGTCGATCAGATCAGCGACCTCAGGTTCCTTAGCCGGGTTCTCAATCCACGTCTCTCCCTTGGCCAGCGTGGCAGCCATGACCAGCTGTTCGGTTGCTCCCACTGACGGGTACGGAAGGTCGATCCGAGCACCACGAAGTTGCTCCGCACTGACGGCGACAGAATCAACACGCTCCTCGATTGTTGCCCCAAGTCGTTTAAGCCCCTGCAAGTGAAGATCGATCGGGCGGGGTCCAATCGTGCATCCGCCGGGAAGCGGAACCACAGCGTGCCCGAGGCGGGCAAGAAGCGGACCGAGGACGAGGAACGAAGCGCGCATCTGTTTAACATAACGCGCCTCCGCCTCCGCTTTCAACGCTCCCCCGTGGGTAATCTCCACCCGGTCTCCTTCACGTGTTACCCTTTTTCCCAACGAGGTGATGGTGGCGAGAATCGTGCTCACATCGCGTAACTGCGGTATGCGATGAAGGATAACTGGCTCGTCGGTCAGGAGAGTAGCGACGCAAGCAGGTAGAGCGGCGTTCTTTGCCCCCTCTACGTTGATCGATCCGGTAAGCCGCCTTCCTCCCTTAATTGACAGGTGCTCCATCGGCTCTCGCTAAGGAAGATAACGGAGCGGATCAACCGGAAACTCGCGATTGCGCACCTCGAAGTGCAGGTGTGGACCACTGGAGATTCCACTGTTCCCTGATTCGGCGATCGGTTGCCCTGCTTCTACAAACTGCCTCGCGTACACGAGAACGCTCGAAAGGTGTCCGTAGGCAGTATAGTAGCCCTCCGCGTGCTCGAGGATGACCAGGGTCCCGTACCCTTCCTCCTCCCCAACATAGGTCACCTTTCCCATCGCGGCGGCATAGACGGTCGTCCCGATCGGCACATCTATGTCGATCCCATTGTGATGGTGATGATACCCGAGAACAGGATGGACCCGCCAGCCAAATTTTGAGACAACCTCGCCCGTAAGCGGCCAAATAAAGCGCGTTTCCTCCCCCTTGGAGAGGTGGATGACGTTCTCCCATGGGGAGGCAATCACTTGGGGAATCAGGATCTCCTCCCTTGCGTAGATCATCCCCGGATCGCTGATTCCATTGGCAGCTGTAATCTCCTCGATCGGGACGGCATAGGTGAGAGATATATCAGTCAGGGTCTGTCCCTCCTTGATGAGGTGGAGGATCCCTTCTTTAGGGACACGCAGGGTCTCACCTGGTACGATCGCCCCTGGGGAGCGAATGCGGTTGCTCGCCATGATCTGCTTGACGCTGACCCCCAAGAGGGAAGCGATCGAACTCAATGTTTCCCCTTCTTCTACGACGTGCTCAAGGAGGACGAACTTTTCCTCTTCCCGGGGTTCTACAAAGAGGGGCTCCTCTACAAAAGAAGGCTCTTCTATCGGCGGTTCTTCTAACAATGGTGCTTCCTGCGGCGGTGCTTCTACTATCGAAAGTGGGGATTCTGGAGGCTCTGGGCCTCCCGAACGCAGCAAGATCGGTATAAGGATCACTCCCAGCAGGATGACAATCACTAAAAGGACGCGGTCTTTACGTATCGGTTTCTTATCAATCACTGCTCATCAACTCGAGGAACTGCTCGTTGTCCTTAGTCGCCTCCATCTTGTTCTTGATCAACTCGAGAGCGGCTTGTGGATCGTTCCGTTCGGCCAACATCTTACGCAGGATCCACACACGGTTCAACACCTTTTCTTCTAGAAGGAGTTCCTCTTTACGAGTCCCGCTCTGTTCGATGTCGATCGCTGGAAAGATTCGCTTGTTAGAGAGGCTTCGATCAAGGATCAACTCCATATTACCAGTTCCTTTGAATTCCTCAAATACAACCTGGTCGAGCTTGCTTCCGGTATCGACGAGGGCGGTAGCGATAATCGTTAGACTCCCTCCCTCCTCGATGTTGCGAGCTGCCCCGAAGAATTCCTTTGGTTTGTACAAGGCAGTTGGGTCCATCCCGCCTGAGAGAAGCTTCCCTGATGGCGCGATCGAGAGGTTGTAGGCACGCGCCAGACGGGTGATCGAATCCATGAGAATCACCACATCACGACCGACCTCTATCAGCCTCTTTGCCCGATTGGTGACAAGCTCAGCGATCCGCGTGTGATGCCGCGGTTCCTGATCGAAGGTTGCAGCGATCACCTCACCGCTTGCGATCGATCGCCTAAAGTCGGTCACTTCCTCCGGCCGCTCGTCGACCAACAGGACGAAGAGCTTGACATCAGGGTAATTGAGATTGATCCCTTTGGCGATATCCTTGAGGAGTGTCGTCTTCCCTGCCTTCGGTGGAGAGACAATCAGGCCCCGCTGTCCCTTACCGATCGGGCAAAACAGGTCGATAATCCGGGTGGCGATATCCTCCGGGGAGTGCTCCAACCTCAGGTGTTCATCCGGGTGAAGCGGGGTGAGTTCCCGGAACTCCGGGCGATGGCGCATTTCCTCAGGATTGCCGTAATTGATCTGTTCTATCTTGAGGAGGGCAAAGTAACGTTCATCGTTCTTTGGGGCCCGGATCAACCCGCCCACCAAATCCCCGCCTCTTAGAGCAAAGCGCTTAATCTGCGAGGGGGAGACGTAGATATCATTTCTCCCTGGCAGACAGTTACCATCGCGCAGGAACCCATACCCGTCGGGAAGGATCTCCAAGATTCCGTCGTTGAAATGCAGTTCGTTCGCTTTGGAGAGCTGCACCATGATCGCTCGCAGGAGCTCCTCTTTTCCAAACTGCGTTCCATTTCTTATCTTAAGTTCTTGAGCGAGTTCCCGGAGTGAGCTAATGCTTTTTTCCCTTAGTTGTGCCAGTTCCATAATTGTATCACCTCAAATATTGATTCCACGATAGATAATCAGGTAAGTTCCGAGCAGGTACGCAGTGAGGAGTAAAGCGGCGTCGACCCCCATCCCAAGGACACGACGGCGGGAGCGGTAGCCGATGGCGATGATCGCGATAGCAGTGAGACCGATCCCCAAAGAGGCAACGATTAACTGGTCGTCTTTTCCTATACCCAAACGGGCAAGGATCGCTCCACGGCGGAAGGCGACGTCGGCGACAAAGACGGTCAGGATATTAAACATGTTCGAGCCGAACAGGTTTCCCAGGATCATGTCGTACGCCCCAATCCTAAGCGCTCCGATCGAGGTAGAAAGCTCGGGAAGCGAGGTGACAACCGCCACCAGGATCGCCCCCATAAATGAAGCCGAAAGCCCGGTCTCGACCGAAATTGCCTTGCTTGCGTGAATCAGGAAGACTCCAGCGGTGATGATCACCGCAGCACAGATGAGGAACCCACCGACCGCTCGGAC
Source organism: Candidatus Acetothermia bacterium (assembly GCA_003545155.1). Taxonomy (GTDB): domain Bacteria; phylum Bipolaricaulota; class Bipolaricaulia; order UBA7950; family UBA9294; genus UBA9294. Next base: position 15,036 of record DQCH01000078.1, on the reverse strand, counting down.
AAGCGACATCGTTCCCGCCTCAGCCAGCTCAGTGACCCCTTCCCTCTTCTCAACACGGTAAAGGATGAATATCCCGAAGAGGTAGGTAAGGAGGATAATTAGGCTGATCGGACTTAGTCCCAGGATCTCCACTCCGGGATCGACCGCAATTCCGAGGATGACGAGCGTGGTGAGCAAAATAGCGAAACCACCGCTTATCATGTGGTAAGAGCGTACTTTAACCAAGAACGGGCCACGCCCGAGTAAGAGAATATCCATGACAGCAACGATGGCGACGTTGAACATGTTGCTCCCCAGGGCATTGCCCACAGCGATGTTGGGAACGTTGATCGCCGCCCCGGTGACGGTGGTGGTCAACTCGGGGATCGAGGTGATGGTGGCAAGAAACAACAGCCCAATCCATCCCTGACCGATTCCAGTTCGCTTTCCGAGCGCCTCCCCGAAGGAGGCAAGCTTGACTCCGGCGATGATGATCGCCAAAGAAGCGAGAAGAAAGGTAATCCAATGGATAGTCATTCGGTAGTTAAGTCCTTGCCTCTAACGCTTAATGCCTATCCGATCTTGCCAACCCGACGCGCGTGTTTCCCCCCCTCGAAGGGGGTAGTAAGCCACGTTTCTGTAATCTTTTCCGCCATCTCCACCCCGATCACCCTCGCCCCCAGGCAAAGGATGTTCGCATCGTTGTGGCGCCTACTCATCTCGGCCGAATAGGGTTCCGTGCACGTCGCCGCCCGGATCCCCGCCACCTTCCCTGCGGCCATCGCCATACCGATTCCGGTCCCACAGATAAGGATTCCTCGTTCGGCCTCTCCGGCCGCAATCGCACTGGAGACCCGCTTGGCAATATCCGGATAGTCGACTGGCTCCGGCAAATCGGTTCCTAGGTCGATGATCGTGTAGCCGGCAAGGACGCGCTCAATGAGAGCACGCTTCAATGCCACGCCAGTGTGATCGCAGCCGATCGCGACCTTCATCCTACACCTTCTTCACGAGCCACCTGATCATATCCCCGTACATCTTGAGCCGGTCACGCACCCCTCTGGTGAACCCCCGCTTCTCCTCCTTCAGGATATGGGTCACTCCGTCAAGCTTCACCCTCTCCTTGCGCCACCCCTCTTTCGCCGCCAGCTTAGAGAGGGCTATCTCGATACCGTAATCCATCTCTTCCACGTTCTCCTTCGCCCGCTCCCAAAGGGTCTTAGAGAGCATGCGTTGTCCAGAGGCGAACGGATTAATCTTCTGCGCAATATCGGTATTCATACGACCGTTGGCGAAGATCCCTACCACCATATCTACTTCCCTGGGTCGGTAGGCGCTGATAAACCGCTCTATATGCTCCTCCTTAAGTCCAACCAGATCGGCATCAAGAAAGAGAAAGATGTCATTTCGTGCCTGAGCGACTCCTTCGTCGAGTGCAGCTGCCTTACCGCGGTTCTCTGGAAGGGAGATTACCTGCACCCCAAAACGACTGGCCACTTCAGCTGTGCCATCGTCTGACCCGTCGTCGACCACGATCACCTCATCTACATGAGAACAGGATACGAGAGGACGGAGAACAGCGCCAATCCGACAGGCCTCGTTGTATGCTGGCACCACCACAGAAACATTCATCAGACCAGAATTAGGACAGCCCAATCAGAGATGTGAATCACTTTATCACCTGCATTTTACCCTTTCAGCACGTGAAAGTCAATCTTTCCGTTCGAGGAAGGCAATCCCGAAGGGATGAGATGACAAGACCAGTACCTATAGTTATCTCCTATGGTAATGGTGACTGAGCTCAAGAGTAGTCAAACCACGAGTGAAGATCCAGAAGGAGCTCCCTGAGACTGCTCATCTTCCTTCCCGTAACTGGAAGCGATGTGGCGAACATGTGGCCATAGCTCTTGTGTAAGATACGATGATCGGTGATGATCACCACACCGCGATCGCTCCTCGTTCGAATCAGCCGGCCGGCCCCCTGGCGCAACTTAAGAATAGCCAGTGGAACGGAAAGCTCCAAGAATGGGTCCCTCCCCTCGTGTGCCAGACGCTCCCCCAAGGCAGAGAGCACGGGGTCGGTAGGGACGGGAAACGGAAGCCGCGTAATGACAAGCACTTCCAGGTCCTTCCCCGGAAGATCCACCCCCTCCCAGAAGCTGTCCGTGCCAAGGAGAACCGCACCACCATCGCTGCCCCTGAACCGCTCAATTACTTTGCTGCGGGGGCCATCTATCCCCTGGGCAACAACGGGTAGGTCCCTTCCGATCCACGCATGGACGGCGCGTAGGAGAAGGTAAGAGGTGAAAAGGACCAAGACTTTCCTCCTGGTCTCCCTCGCTACCCGACTTACAAGGGAGGCGATCGCCTTGGCATACACCTCGTTTGGACCGTCGACCGGAGGGAGAAACTCGGCGAGGTAAAGGCGCATCCGCTCATTAAGAGAGAAAGAGCTCTCGACCGTGGTGTAAGTCACCTCCGCCGGGGCGGCAGCAAGTCCCAGGGACTCACGCAGGTAGCTGAACCCTCCCCCGACGGAGAGGGTCGCCGACGTCAGAACCAGCCCTTTAAGCTTTGGGTAGAGAGCCTCCTTAAGAGAGGTTGCTACCTCAAGCGGTGAGGAGTGGAGGGTTACTCCTTCATTTATCCGCTCGTACCAGTAAACGGTGTTCTTCTCTAAAGGGCCAAACAACGCGGCGAATAGAGCGGTGACCGCCTCGATCTCCGCGATCAAACCGTCGGCCTCGCGCCGCGCCTTCGGCTCGTCAATCGCCTCGCCGATTGTTTCAATTGTCGATTGTAGCTCCTTGAGCGTCCCTAGGATCCGCTCAACCTCTGGGTGAAGATCCTCTAGAAAGGGGGTGGGACCCCGTCGCTTAAGAGCAAGGCAATCGGCAAGGCCGGCGAAGAGGCGTGCGTTAATCACGCGTAGAACTCCAGCCAACTCGCGCACCCGTGCGATTTGCTCATCGGTACGAGGATGGGGGAGACGGGCAATCCACCCACCCATCTGCCGTCTAGCTGGGTGCTCAATCTCCGCGAGTAGACTATCAAGGGTGCGCTGCGTCAGTGTTGAGGTGAACGCTTGCCGGGTTGCCCCTTCCAGGGCATGTGCCTCATCCACAACCAAGTGCTGATAGTCTCCGAGGATTCCTTGGTCAGCTTTGAGGTCGGCAAGGAGCAGAGAGTGATTCACTACCACTAGATTTGCCCCCTTGGCGCGACGGCGAGCAGCGATAGAGAAACAGTCGTCGAAGAATGGGCAGATCGTCCCCAGGCAATGTCGAGGGTCGTCACGCAACCGGGGCCACAGCGCGCGCCCCTGCGGATCGGCAAGAAAAACGCTGTTTTCTCCGATGTCACCTGTCTTTGTTTTGAATAGCCAGGTAACTAGCGGTGCGAGCACGGGGAGCAAGTCCCGCTCGAGCCCTTGCGTGATCTCCCCTAGGACGAGCCGCCATCGCCGCAGGCATATGTAGTTCTCGCGTCCCTTAAGCAAAGCAATCTTAAGCTTTGGGGAAAGGCGAGAGATGAGGAACGGAAGGTCCTTGGTATAGAGCTGCTCCTGCAGTTGCTTGGTACGAGTGGAGACAACAAGGTGGGCGGTATCGTGGGATCGCAAGTAAAGGAGGGCCGGAACGAGGTAGGCGAACGTCTTCCCAGTCCCTGACCCGGCCTCGACGACGAGGGTTCCGCCCTCCTCGAAGGTTCGAGAGACAAGCTTGGCCATTTCTTTTTGTCCAATGCGATCCTCAAACGCGATGAGTCCCTTGCCGATCATCTCGCCACTTAGCACTTCCTCCACGGAAGTGCTCGGTCCCACCTGCAACTCTTTGGGGATCTCCTCTCGCTGTGCAGGGGGCTTGTTCCTCTCCACTAAAGGAACCAGACGCGCCAATAATTCCCCATTGGGAGCAGGGAGGAGCTGGCTTAAAAGTAAGACGAGGTCACGCTTGAAGGTCAACGCCTCTGCGATGAGAAAGGCAAAAAGAGTGCCGGTTGCCTCCCTCTCCGCCTTCAGTGGGATCTTGTAGTGAGCGCAGAGGCTCTTTAAGGTGTGGTCAGGGAAAGTAGGAAGGAGGACGCGGGAAATAAGCCGCAGGTCAATTACACGCGCGTTATCTTCCTCCACAGTATAGGAAACGCAGGGAAGCTCTTCGCCCAGCCCAGCCCTCGCCTCCGGGCGGGACTCTCCGTCAACGAACAGAAGGGCCCCGTGAGAATCAAGCGCGAGGAATTTAGAGAGTCCTAGCTCTCCCCATGGAAGGTCCATCCGACCTACAGAAGATGACGAAGCAGATCGATCCGCTTGACTACACCGACCAGCCTCCTCTCCTTGTCGATCACGGGAAGGCTTTTCAAATCCTTGCGGATGATCAGGTCTGCCGCCTGAAGATCGTCATCGTCCTCTTCCACACAGATGACGTCGTGCTGCATGTACTTCTCAATCGGATCATCAGCGATCTGAGCGAGTTTCTTAACGAGCTGATTCATATCGGGAATAAACGAGGTGCTGTGAAGCATTTCAAAGTAACCGGGAAGAGCAGCCTTGATGAGGTCCTTCTCGGAGATGAACCCAATGAGTTTTCCCTCCTCATCGACAATCGGCATGTTGGACATTCCCGCGTTATCCAGGGTGAAGATCAGCCCCCTCACCAGAGTGTCCTTCTCCATTGATGTCAGGTCCTTGGTCATGATCTGGTGAACCTTCATGGGATCTCCTCTTTATATCCGCTCTAGGGAGATGTGTGCCATCTCCTCCTCGATCTTTTCCGTGTTCTGACAAATCTTCTTATCGCTCTCTGCGCTCAGGATACCGGCAGCCATGCCAAAGCGCAGCGCCTCCTCGAGGTCCTCCCCCTTGTCCAGCATGTAGAGGATCCCCCCGAGGAGGACGTCGTCCGCACCGACTAGGTTCTTGAACTGCGTCGTCTTCACCCGCGATTTGATCTCCCAGATTGTATCCCGCGTGATGACGATGTCCCCGGTCACCTCGTGGGAGACAACAAGGATCCTAACGCCGGTTTCGATGATTCGCCTCCCTGCGGTGATGATCTTGCTCCGGGTGGTGAGGGGGGCCCCCTCCATGGAGAGGTGCTCCCGCGTATCCGGCTTGACGAGGTACGGGACAGCGTGGAGGGCGTTGGTGAGCGCGTTTCCGTGGGCGCTCACCAACACCTTAGCCCCGGCCTCTGTCGCCATCTCGGCGAGTACGCGGTAGAGATCGGCATCGACCTCTGGGGGGAGACTTCCGGCAAGAACGACCCAGGTGGCGCGCTTGAGCATCCGCTTGTAGCGTCGCAGGAAGTAGGAGATCTCCTCCTGCGAGACCGGGCTGCCTTCCTCGTCAATCAGGATGGGGATGTGCGCACGCTCGCGCTCGAATACGGTCACGTTGGTCCGCGTCTCCCCGTTCACCCAGACGAAGTTGGTCGTCACCCCCTCCTCACGTAGGTCACGAACTACCACGTGGCCTGTGTGCCCCCCAACGAACCCCATCGCGACGTTCTCTACTCCCATGCGGGCGAGGAAGATTGAAATGTTAATCCCCTTTCCGCCCGCGGAGGTGTCACTCCTAATGGCACGGGTCAGGAACTCCTCACGGGTGACCCTCCCCATCTTCAACCGATCGACCCAATACATCTTGTCGATAGCCGGGTTCGGTGTAACTGTGATGATCATAGGACTCCTTTCACCACGGCGGGAATAAGAGCTCTCCCCGCGAGTGCGGAAGTGGAGGCCGCCTCAATACAGACGGAGACAAACGCTCCCAACTCTGTCTCTCCGCTTAGGACCACCGTGCGGTGATCGCCTCTCCTTCCGAAGAACGCTCCTTCCCGGGTTCTTCCCTCCACGAGGACCTTCACTGTCTCTCCGATACGTCGGCGGTTCTCTGCAAGAGCAATACGCCGCTGGTGGCTGAGGACCTCTTGCAGACGTTCGTCCTTGACTTCCTTGGGGATATCGTCAGGAAATGAAGCGCTGCGGGTACCTGGCCGTGGGGAGTACTTCGCCACAAAGATTGAGCCGAAACGAGCCTCCTCGATCAGCTCAACGGTATCGCGGAAATCCACTTCGCTCTCCCCGGGATAGCCAACGATCAGGTCGGTGGTGATATTGATTCCCTTTACGGCTTTCCGCGCGCCTTTAATGATGGATAGGAACTCCCCCCGTGTGTAGCCCCGGTTCATCTCGCGGAGGATCCGGTCGCTCCCGGACTGGCAGGCAAGGTGGATGTGGTTACAGATATTCTCATGGCGAGCGATCGTCTCGATCACCCGTGGTGTCATGTCCCGAGGATGAGAACTCGTGAAGCGGATGCGTGGGATCCCAATCTGTGCCACCCGGGTGAGAAGCTCAGCAAAGTCGCCGTAGCTCGGGAGGTCCCTCCCGTAGGAGTCGACGTTCTGCCCCAGGAGAAGGACCTCCCTATACCCGGATCCCATCAACCTCTGCACTTCAGCTAAAACCTTAGCTGGTGGTCGGCTGCGCAGGGGCCCCCGGGCGTAGGGAACGATGCAGTAGGAACAGAAATTAGAGCAACCTTCAGTGATGGTGACCATTGCCGTGACTGAACTTTTACGCTTATAGGGGATCTCTTGCGTTTCATAGGGATCGGGGAGGTGGACAACACCACCCTTGCCCTTATCTGCCTTGTGAATGAGTGAAGGAAGGGCGGCCAGGTCGGTAGTAGAAAAGAGGAAGTCGATTACAGGAAACCGTTTCAACAGGGCCTCCCTACGCACTTGCGCCATGCACCCACCGACCCCGAACAGCACGTTCTTCTTAACTTTTAATGCTTCTATCGCCCCGAGGCGACCGTAGACCTTCTCCTCGGCCTTCTGTCGGACAGTACAGGTGTTGAACAGAACTATATCAGCGTCAAAGAGTGAGTCGGCGATTTCAAACCCAGCACCTTCAAGGATACCGACGATTCCCTCCGACTGATGGAGATTCATCTGGCAACCCCAGGTCTCGATGTACAGGCGCTTTTTCATGATCGGTCCACTTCAATATAACTGATAGGGGATAGTCGGTCAAACGTCGATCTGGGCTGAATTCGAGGAACGCAGTCATCGCGGTGGCCGCCAGTGTGCCTATTCCAGTATCATCTTAGCAAGATGATTATCCGCCGGTGCGATCGATATGTGCTTCGGGAAATGAGCGGACCATTCCTCATCTCCCTGTTTGGCCTACTTCTCTTCATCCTCTTGAACTTGATCCTCTCCCTTTCTGATCTAATGGTTGACCGAGGAGTAGGGATTACCACGCTCATGAGACTCCTGTTGCTAAAGATGCCCAGTCTGCTTGTCCTTGCTCTCCCCGTAAGCGGGCTCTTTGCCACCTTCCTCGGCTTGGGGAGGTTGGTACATGACCGGGAGGTAATGGCCTTAGAAGCAGCAGGGATTTCGCTTCGTCGCATTCTTCTGCCCTTACTTGTAGCGGCATTTCTCCTTGGAGGTCTTGACTTTGCTCTCTACAACTGGGCCGTCCCTTTCTCGGAGCACGCCTATCAGCGGGAACTACGGGGAATCATCTTCCGCCAGGGAGTACCGCATATCCAGGCAAACACCTTCTTCAAAGGACCGGAAGGGCAGTTCTTCTATGTGCGTCGCTATGATGCGCAGGATGGTACTCTCCGCGGAATCCTCGTTTACGACATAGAGGGAAAGGTGTTCCCTCAGGCAGAGGCCGCGGTAACGATCCTCACTGCCGAGACGGGGCGTTGGGAGCAAAGAGCGTGGGATCTTAACGAAGGTAGGGTGTATAGCTACAATCAAAAAGGAGAGCTGATCTATACTGGCACATTTGAGCAGCTCCACGTGACGGTCGACCGGAGTGAGGCGGACTTCCTTCTTCGATCGCGCACACCAGCAGAGATGGGAATTGGGGAGCTTCGCAGCCGGATCACCCTGTTGCGAACAAGCGGTCTTCCTGCCGCCGATCTCATCGTCGAGTGTCACCTCAAAGCAGCAATTCCGTTGGCAACGCTGGTCTTCGTCTTGTTCGGTGGCTCGACTAGCCTGATCTTCGGGTGGCGGAGCCGGGCGGCAGGAGTGGTAATTAGCCTCCTGCTTGTCGGTCTCTTCCAGGGTGTTCTTCTGTGGACACAGACCTTGGGAAGGCGAGGGATGATCCCTCCTTCACTTGCCGCCTGGATACCTAATATCCTGTTTGGCCTTATCGGAATCTTCCTTTTCCTCCGGCTCGACCGGTTGCGCTACCGAGACCTGTGGACTCGGATTCGCCACACCTTCCCGTTTTTAGGAATTCTTCTTTTGGTAAGCCTCCTTGCGTGGGGAGATGAGATCCCAGTCGAGATCGAGTGTGAAGAGCTTTTCATCTCAGCCGACCGCACGCATGTGCACGCTCAGGGAGCGGTACGCCTCTCCTATGGGGAGACTCTACTCTCGGCCGATCAGGTGACCCTGGATGAGGAGGAGGAAGGTTCCTGGAAGCTGCGTGCCTCGGAGGAGGTGCACCTAGCCATCGGGGAGGATTTAACCCTTTCCGGGGATGATCTCTCGACCCTTCTTGTACTTGAGGATGGATCGCTCATCACTCGTAAGGCAACGGCGGTCTGCTTTCGCGGTAAGAGCACCTTTTTAAACTCCCAGGGAGAGGAGCAACTCCTCCTCTACCAAGGGAAGGAGGGACGTATCGAGTTCGATTCCAATGGGGAGGTCACTTCGATCGAAGTGCGCGAGGGACAGCTGACGACTTGCGACTGTTACGGAAGGGCCCTCCGAGATCAGCCCTACTCGATCGAGACGGGGAGGCTTCTCCTCTACCCGGATCGGCTGCTCGTTGCTTTTAACCTCACCGTTTCGTCCTTCGGATATCCCGTCTTTTGGCTTCCTGTCTACGTTCAACCGCTTGAGGAGACGCTTGATAGCCCGCTTTTCCCCGCGATCGGGAAAAGCGGGCTTCGTGGCTGGTTTCTCAAGTGGAACTTCCCATTCTACCTCGACGAGGAGAACTATGGGGCGGTCTTATTCGATTGCTTCAGTCGCTTCCACGAAGTGGGATTGGGTACGGTCTTACACTACGCCTTTGCCGTACATCAAGGTAAAGCAAAAGTGTATTACTTCCCGGCGCAAGTCGGGGACCGCGTCTTTGAGGTCTCCCTCGATCACACTACTGCTCTCATCGATGGGTGGGGAATGGGGGGGCGCCTTGCATACAGCCAACTCGGAGAGGAGAAGAACCTCTCCTTTGCCTTCTCCCTGAACGGGGACGTGGATAGTTGGAGGTTCAATCTCTCCGCAGAGCGAAGTCGTGAAGAGGAAGAGGAGGTGATCTACACTACCGAGCGCCTACCTGGGTTGGTTATCTCCCGGACGCGGATTGACATTGATCCCTTTTACATTCTCCCGCGCCTTGAAGCGGGGTGGTTCCGCGAGTGGGAAGGGAAGAAAGGGGGCGAGGTGTCAGTGAGTGAGTCGTTCCGTTTCGACGGTTCTTTACAAACTTCGCTAAGACCACTCTCCTTTTGGGGATTCACCCTCACACCTACGACCAGTCTTCGCCTGACCCACTACGGGGCCAGCGTGGAAAGCCAAAGCCGAGAAGCCCTCTCCTGCTCCGCCTCGCTTTGCTACCCTGGAATGGATCTATCCTACACCTACCTCCAGATTAACGGGAGGAGCCCCTTCTATTTTGACCGTCTTAAGTCCGTAAACCAGATCAGTTGGCGCTTCGCACGTGAGGGCACACTCTCGCTACATGTCGATGGGGGATTCGATTTGGCAACCGTAACCTTCAACCCACTCCTGATAACCGCCCGGTGGAGTGGTTGGTCATCTTTAACCCTCCTTACCCGCTACGACCTCACGACCGCGGTAGTAGAGGAGATCAGCTTGAGTGGGCGATGGAACAGTGAGACAAACGAGGTCTCCTGGGAGGTTCCCTACGAGCCCCGAGTTGGGAGATTCAAGCCGGTTGTATTCGAAATCCGCGGAAAGGATGAGACAGGGAAGCTCACCCTGACGGGAAAGGTCGATCCCGGAGAGGCAAAGTTGATCGAGGGTGTATTACAAGTCGAGTTACGATCGGAAGTGGGTTGGGGGATCAACTTAGGCGGCCGCTACGAGCAAGGGAGCCAAACGATCATGGCTCCCAGCCTCGGTCTGTTTCGAGACCTGTGTGACTGCCTACGGATTGGGATTGAGTATAAATCTGGGCAAGTCTGGCTCTACACCTCGATCCTTGCCTTTCCCGAAGCAGTCCTTCGTTATACACCAACCGGGGCCGGCTTGAAAGTGGGGCAATAACCCTCTGCTTGCGCTCTTCCGTCCCTTTCATTATGCACGGTTTTTTCTGTATGATGCTTGACGAACCGTGCTCTTAAATCGTTGATTTTATGGCGTGCAAGCTGTGGAAAGGAGGTGCACTATAGCAGCTGATTTTTCGTGGATTGTTCTGTTTTTGATGGCCGTGATCGTTGCAGCAAAGCTGTTCGATTGCGGGGGGAGCTGCGGATAAACAGAGGTGTCAAAAGGCGAGGCCAGCCTTTGTCACGGGTGACAGAATCCGAAGGACATCAACTCCTCTACATAGCCGTTTGTGCCGGAAGTTAGAACGGGAGATGAGGAAGGAGCCCCATCTTTGTTATGTGCTTTACCTTGGAGTTTCTCGCCTCTGATCTCTTATTCCTTCAGTTAACGTCATCCAGGTAGCGGGGCCCGGAGAAACCCTGACGCATCAGTCGCTGAATAGGCTCTTTGAGTGTAGCAGGATATAAACCAAACCTATCAGGTCTTCGATCACTAACCAGAGACCCAGTCTGCCATGTATCCGGGGACGTCTCTCCGGAGCGCTACCTGTCGCCGGGAAGAAAGTAGAACGTGCCCCCATCATCACGCTTTCAGATCACAAACAGCTTAGCGTCTTTGATAAGGACTACCTTCGGCGTATTGCGGATTTGCTTTATGTGGTTCCTCAATCAGGTTCGAAATCTCCCCCGGATTAACCTGCGTATTTAACCCGACAACAGGGTGGATGAATCGGGTGCGTCCTCCCTCGATCTTTCCATGAACAGACTCTTCATTCACTGCTCACCTCTTTTATCTGAGTCTTTTTGTTAAGAGATACCAAAAAGCGTAGGATAACAAGAGGTATGAACATGTTTAGCAGGTTCATCGGGGTGTTTATTCTGCTTTACGCGGCAATTGCTCTTGCCAGCACGGCGGAGCTCTCCTTGACTGAGGATTTCTGGGCCAAGACAACACTAAAGCAGGATAAAATCGAGTTTGATACATCCCTTACCCTCTCCTTAAGTGCTGACAAATTCGATCTTGATTTTACCTGGAAGGGCGATGAGAACGGATTTTCCTCCTTTAAGGTCGTTTGGGAGACAGAGTTACCTAAGAACATCGATGGTCGAGCCGAGGTCTTGTTCGATGAGAAAAAGATAAAATCCATCAAACTGAAAGAATATGACTTTCCTCTCTTTGAAGCCTGCCTCGATCTCGAGACCTACTTCAAGCACAAGGATGGTCTTTATCTTTACCAGGTGTCTCTTGACCTCGACGAATTCACCCTTGCGCGCCTTCCCGCCTCGCTCGATCTCGTTCATAGAGAAGAATACCTGCGCGCGAAGCTCACGCTCGATCGCGAAGTCGACAGCATCAGCCTGCAGGATATCTGGAAGAAGGGAACTCTTTATGAGGGAAAGGCCACTTTGGACCACAACGGTGAAGCCTGGTCGGTAAAGGAGGTGCTGATCTTCAAACCCACCCTTTCGCTCCTTTACCCAGAGAAGGGCACGCTGACCGTAGACGGCGATATCATTGATGACCTCTCGCTCAAGGCCGCCTGCTATCACACGTTCCTTGAGAGAGGGATCGAAGTGACTAAGCTCGTTTCAACGATAAAGCTGGAGATGGGAGATTTTGACCTCACCTGGAAGGGAACGTTCAGTCCTGTAGAAACCGTATTCTCTTTGGGCGACTACGATCTCACCCTGGCCGCCGAGGCCAAGCTTAACGATCTCACACTTAATACTGTGCTCAAACTCGATGAGGATGGTTTTGCCAGTTTTTCGGTAAAGCTCTCTCTTTAGTCTTTCGGGTTAAAGATCTTATCGATCAGGCCATAGGCGAGTGCCTCTTCAGGGGACATATAGTAGTCGCGATCGGTGTCCTTACGGATCTTCTTCACTGTCTGTCCAGTGTGCTCCGCAAAAGCGCCGATGATCTGATTATGCAGACGAAGCAGTTCATCGGTCTGAATCTTGACATCGGTTGCCGGCCCTTGGGTCCCGCCGAAGGCTTGATGAATGAGAATACGTGAGTTAGGTAGGGCTGAGCGTTTTCCGTTAGTCCCAGCGGCGAGGAGGAGAGCCGCCATGCTCGCTGCTTGGCCAATGCAGATCGTGGCGACGTCAGACTTCACGTAACGCACGGTGTCATAGATGGCGAAGCCGGCAGTAACCGATCCGCCCGGAGAGTTGAGGTACAATTTGATATCCTTTGCCGGGTCCTTTGCCGCCAGGAATAGGATCTGCGCGATAACTAGGTTTGCCACCTCGTCATCGATCTGATGGCGCAGAAAGACAATCCGATCCTCCAGCAAACGGGAGTAGATATCATAAGTCCGTTCAGTGTGGCCGGTGTGATCGATCACAAACGGGATCTGGGCTCTCATTTTTCCTCCTTGGTAAGTTGTGCTTTCTGGTACAGGAGGTCAAGGACGCGCTCGTTCACCTTCTCAGTGCGATAGTCATCCCAACGCTCTTCGGCCTTGAGGCGAGCGATGAACCGAAGTGGCGCTTCCCCTTTACTTGCTGCCTCTTCGGTCGCGATTTGCTCTAGTTTCTCATCCTCGATGGCGATCTCCTCCTTCTCGGCGATCTTCTTAAGGAGAAGCTCATGGCGAATCCTGCGGGTTACGATCTCACGGTAGTCGGCCCGCACCTCTTCCTCGCTCCTCTCACGCTTATCGAGATAGTCCTCGAAGGATAGTGGGGAGCGTGGGTGGGAGAGGTTCTTCTTCAGCCGTTCAAGCTCTTCTTCGGCGACCTCTTCCACCAGTGCCTGGGGAAGAGGAATCTCCACCTGATCGATAAGATGATCGAGAAGGTTCACTTTTATTGCACGTTCTCTCTTCGCGACATGGGCCTGCTTTAGCTTCTCCGTTACATCTGCCTTCAGAGCGACCAGGCTCTCAAAGCCCGCGTCCTTAGCCAGTTCATCATCCACTTCCGGAAGGACGATCTCCTTTAAGCCTAGGATAGAAAGTGATGTGTGGACGGGTTTACTTCCAGAAAGATCAAGCTCGATTTTAACTGTCTCCCCAATCTTGTGGCCAATCAACTTCTCAGTCACTTGGTTTCCCACTTCGGCGCGGGTGTCCCACTCCTCTTCCCCTTCCTGCACGTGGACGATGTCCCCGTCGGTGATGAGCTCTCCTTCCTTTGTAGAGAGTGTCCCGTACTGACGACGAATCTCCTCCACGGCCGCCTGCACGCTGTCGTCAGTAACCTCTTTCACTGGCTCTACTGTTAGCTCAATTCCTCGGTAGACTGGAAGGTCAAACTGAGGGAGAATGGAGAAACTCGCCTCGAATACGAACGGCTCACTCTCCTCAAAGGAGATAGTCTTCGCCTGCGGGAGCGTAACCGGGTGAAGGCTCAGTTCGGACAGAGCCTTGGGAAGGTGTTCTTCCGTGAGTTCTTTCTGAGCCTCTTCGAGGAACATCTCGCGACCGAAGCGCGAGTCGAGGAGGCCTCGTGGCACGTGGCCTTTGCGGAAACCGGGGATCTCCACCTCCCGACCGTAGCGGCTATAAATCGTATCAATTTCATTTCGCACGATTGGTGGCTCCACGGTCACCTGCAGAGTGACCTCAGTGGCCGAGCGTTCCTTGATCTCGTAGTTAATACCGTTGCTTGTCACGAAAAACCCCTCCATATCCTTCTTTCTTTGCTGCCAAGATTATACGAGTGGACTGACCCTCAAGCAAGACAGTATTGAGAATAGGTCCGGGAGTTCTTAAATTCCGACGATTAGTTGCCAGTAGTTGCCGAGGAGCCCGTTCCAGATTCCACCCATCAGGCCAAAGAGGGCGTTAAGTCCTCCGAGGAAGATAAACGCAATAAGAATCAGAAACCCATACCGTTCGAGGAGGATCATCACCCGTCGTCCTTCCGAGGGAAGGAAGTAGGTGAGGACTCGCGACCCGTCGAGCGGCGGGATGGGAATCATGTTGAACACAGCGAGAACGATATTGAAGATGACGAAGATCCCCATAAGGAAGAAGATAGCCTGCATGATATTTGCGGTGAAGGTTCCTCTTAGGAAGAAGAGGGGGTCTGGAAATGCAAGAAGCAGGAGCCGACCAACTGCCGTAGCTCCGAGGGCCAACGCAAGGTTTGTTATCGGACCGGCGATAGCCACATAGAGCATTCCCCTAAATGGGTTGCGGAAGTAGTTGGGGTTTATAGGGACAGGTTTCGCCCAACCAAAGAGAAAGGGAGAGCCCAGAACCACCAGAACAAGCGGCACGAGGACTGTCCCGATCGGATCGATGTGCGCCAGCGGGTTCAGAGTCAACCTTCCGCGTGCCTTAGCGGTGGGGTCGCCGAGCCGGTAAGCGACGTAGCCGTGCGAGACCTCGTGGAGGACAATGGCGGTGAACACGGCAACAAGCGAAAGGACTATCTCCAGGATATGTGCGATGTTCATGGTTCCTTCTTCCCCTCGCTTGGATTCACGGTGAGTGTATCCTCCTGGGTGAGTATTACCAGGCCAAGGGGGGCTCCTTTTGGCTTGTGCACGTACTTAACTGGGGTATGGCTCACCGCGACACGTGTTTCCCCTTTCAACTTCGAGAACCTGGCAGCGAGCAGGGCTGCCTCCTTGATCACGGCCTGTGGAATCTGTTGCTTCTCGCGATGGCGGATGATGACGTGTGAGCCGGGTGATCCTTTGACGTGCAACCACAGGTCTTCCGGGTGTGCCTTTCGCAGGAGGGATTCGTTTTGGACTGCGTTCTTCCCTACCTCTACCGTATAGCCAAGGATGGAGAAGATGCGGGGTGCGGTCGGGGGTGAAG
>DQCH01000101.1:2341-11070 GCA_003545155.1 Candidatus Acetothermia bacterium | reverse complement strand
AAGTTATAGGTCCTGACCGCAGGGTTATTGTGTGTCAGTAGTATAGAGAAAGTCTCTATTGATTATGGCTCAAGGCCCGGGCCAGGCAAGAGAGCCTTCCATTTGCGGAGGCTAGGCTTTATGGTTAAGGAGGTAACACGGTGAAAAGAAACCTGACGTTAGGATTGACACTAGCGCTGGTGGTGCTAGTCGGCCTCGTTGGACTTGCCCAGAACACTGTCACACCACGCTCGGTAGGGGTATTGCTGTTCGACAATGAGACGGGTGCTACAATTTCTAAGCTTGCGATCATCTTCGACAAGCCAGTTACCATTGCACTATCGGACATCATTGCATTCGGTGGTGAAGCAGCCACTCTTGCAGCGATCTCCAACAACTACGCTTTTATCGACGTGGTTGTAGTTCCTGGTGGGACGGTGCAGATCACACTGAGAGGCGATAGTGCAGACGCAAAGGTAACATCAGCGTTTTGGTTCGAGTAACGGTGAGACAATTGTAGCCTCGGTAATCCCAAAATGCGAATACAGAGGAAGGAGATTGATATTCCTTCAACAAGGAGGGAAAAGAGAATGAGAAGAGCAGTTGTATTAGCAAGTGTTGCTTTATTGGTATTTGGCCTAGTGGTGATCGCCGAGACGAACATCCCTGAGACGCCAGGAGCACACGTTGGCGGTACGGTGACAGTGGGAGTGAGCCAAACTTTCATCGACATGGATCCTCGCGTTATGAACTCGGTCTACGATGGGTATATCGTGGATTCCGTGTTCGATGATCTCGTCAGTTTGGATCAGGAGACACTGGCCCCCATCCCTTGCGTTGCTAAGGCGTGGGAGGTGGCCGAGGACGGATCGGAGACGACCTTCTACCTGAACGAAGGGATCAAGTTCCACAACGGCGAGGATCTCACCGCGGAGGACGTGGCGTACACGTTCAACTGGATCATCGATCCGGCGAACGGCTCGCCGAACGCAACGGAGTACGAGTGGATGCAGGAAGCGGTGGTGATCGACGACTATACCGTCAAGATCATCAATAAACCCGAGTGGACGCCATACTGTCCCGGTATTGTCAGCGAGTCGGCCTCGATTGTCCCCATGGACACGTGTGAGGAGATGGGGCCGGAGCAGTTCAACCTAACTCCAGTTGGAAGCGGGCCGTACAAGTTCGTGGAGTGGCTGGCCAGTGATCACATCACACTGGAGCGAAACGAAGACTATTGGCTCGTCTATCCCAACCTCGACAAGATCATCTTCCGGCCGATCCCCAATCTGGCGACCATGATGCTCGAGCTTGAGGCGGGTGGAGTGGATGTCGTCGACATGATGCCGGCGCAGGACGTGGCGCGCTTCCAGGCCGACCCGAACGTGGTGGTACAGCAGGTTCCAAGCCTTACCTACTTCCACGTGTCGTTCAACCATTCACATCTTCCGAGCAGCGACATCCGCTTCCGCAAGGCGTGCATCCTGTCGGTCGATGCTGATGCCGCGATCTTCTCCATCTTTCAGGGGTTGACGGGCATCCGAGCATACGGGGTTACCCCCGCTGCGCTGTGGGCGAACGACCGCGAGTACTTGCAGAGCGTCGCCCTCGAGGAGGACGATGCGGAAGCCGTGCGGCTGTTTAACGAGCTCAAGGCCGAAGGGATCATCCCCGAGGGTTTTGAGACGACGATCTACTGTCCGCTCGATCCACGCCGCACGCAGCTGGCGACGATCGTTGCGACCAACCTGCAGGAGAACGGGATCAACGCTCAGGTGCAGCCGCTCGACTGGGGGCCGCTGCTTGACCTGCTCTATCGAAGCGAGGCCGACCCGCTCGGAGAGGACGTCGAGATCTTCGTGATGGGATGGTCTGGCGGTCCTGACCCAGATAACTTCATCTACTACCTGTACACTACGGAGAACGCGGTCATCGGGACGGCGAACAACTACTCCTGGTATTCGAACCCCGAGGTGGATCGGCTGGTCAAAGAGGCGGCGACCGTCCCAGGGTGCGACCAGACAACCAGAGAGGCCCTGTATGTCGAGGCCCAACGGATAGCTTTCGTAGAGGACCTGGCTGACATGATGGGCTATCACTACATCGAGACGCAGGGCGTACTGGCGCGGGTGCATGACTACACCTTGAACGCACTCGGCGACATTGAGTTCTGCAGCCCACAGTGCAACGTATGGGTTGACGAATAGGTCATATCTCTTTGTAAATCAGAAGCCTGGGTTTCCGATCATTCGGTGGCCCAGGCTTTTTTGTGAGGCATCTCTAAAAGCATGTTCGGGTATATGGTACGACGAGTGCTGCAAATGGCTGTCGTCCTGTTTGGACTGACTCTTCTCCTGTTCGTTTTGTTAAAGACGATGCCCGGCGACCCGGCACGGATCATGGCCGGGCTCGGAGCCACCCCAGAGAGCATCGAGGTGCTTCGGCACCGGCTTGGCCTGTACGACCCCCTCTATGTGCAATACTGGCGCCTGATCAGCGGATTGGTCAACGGGCAGCTGCAGGCAATGACCTACCATAAGCCCGTGTGGACGGTGATCATGGAGCGGCTTCCGGCCACGGTGGAACTGGGGGTTGCCGCGGTGATCCTCGCGCTTTTTGTCTCGATCCCTGCTGGGCTTCTTTCGGCGATTTATCGAAACTCTCCGCTCGATTATGTGGTTACCACGGCCGCCCTGATGGGGATTTCGATCCCCGTTTTCTGGTTTGCGTTGATGTTGATGATGGTCTTCGGCGTGATCTTGCACGTCCTTCCTGTCTCAGGGAGGGGAGAGACTCTCTTTGGGTGGTCATTTCTCACCGTTGATGGATTGCGGCACCTGATCATCCCGTCGGTGGCCCTCTCCTCGGTGCTGATGGCGCTGAACGCACGGTTGACCCGGGCGAGCATGCTCGAGGTGATGCGCCAAGAATACATTGATACCGCACGGGCCAAGGGATTGCGCGAACGAGTGGTGCTCATCAAACATGCGTTTAGAAACGCACTGGCACCCGTGGTCACGAACATCGGGCTGCAGGTTGGGGCGATCTTTGCCGGAGCGGTTCTCACCGAAACGACGACCGCCTGGCCTGGGATTGGGCGGTTGATTTACGATTCCATTCTCCGGCGCGACCAGTCGGTCGTGTTTGGCTTGGCCCTGTTCATGGGCGCCTGCTACATGATCTCCTATCTAGTTGTTGACTTGTTGTATGCGTACATCGACCCGAGGATCACCTATGACTAAGAACAACGATCGCAACGCCGTAGTGCGAGATTGCCTCTTGTCCCTTCTCCTTCCTGGCTTGGGCCACATCGTCCGCGGTTGGTGGCGGAAGGGGCTGTTGTTCTGGCTTTTCCTAGCCGCTATGGGTGGAACTCTCTACTTAGCCGTACTGCGAGGCCGGCTGGCGTGGCTGGCTGGTCCCTCCGAGTATTGGTTCTCGACCACCATGCTCTTCCTCTTTTTCGCAATTCTCTGGCTGTGGGCGTTCTTCGACCTGCGTCGGTCGATCCGCGCAAGCGACGAGAAGAGCTTTGTTCAAGGATACTGGCAGATCGTTTCAAGAAGGTTCTCGAAAGATCCTAAGGGGTTGGTTGGCCTGGGAATTATTGCGATCGTCTGCTATGTGGCGATCTTTGCCCCGTTCTTTGCGCACGGGAACGCCCTCAAGATGGACCTTGTGAACTTCCTCGCCCCACCCTCGGCACAGCACCCACTGGGGCTGGATAACTTCGGACGAGATGTCCTGGATCGGATTATCTTTGGCACTCGCGTGGCGTTAGGTATCGGAGGAGTGGCCACGCTTCTCAACATGTTCTTCGGCGGGTTTCTGGGATTGATCGGGGGATACTTTCGTGGCGTGCCCGATGCAGTGATCATGCGGATTCTCGAGATCGTCAATTCAATCCCGTTCCTCGTGTTGGTCCTTCTTATTGTGAGTCTGTGGGGTGCGGGTATCACTACCCTCATCGTCGTTTTGGGCATCTTCGGCTTGCAGCCGGCGCGGATCATCCGCAGCGAGGTCCTCTCGGTGCGAGAGGAGGACTATATTCTAGCCGCTCGGGCAGTCGGTGCCCCTACCCTTCGGATTATCCTCCGTCACGTGTTACCCAACGCGATCGCCTCGCTTCTCGTTGTTACGACGATGACGATCGGGGTGAACATCATCGTGGTGGCTGGCCTCAGCTTCCTAGGATTCGGAGTGAGGCCACCGATGCCATCGTGGGGGGCAATGCTTCAGGAAGCGCAAGAATTCATGCGGAGCGCATGGTGGATGGCGGTCTATCCAGGACTGTGCATCATCATCACGGTCTTTGGGTTTAACATCCTCGGCGACAGCCTACGCGATGTCCTCGACCCGAGACTCAAGTAGCGCCGATACGGTTCGACCAAGTCCCGGGACGATTCTTCCCAAAGCTGTCAGGAAAGAGGATCGCCTTGTCCGCGGGGAAACTCACCTTGATCTGCTTACCTACATCAAGCACGCTTATCTCCGTGTGACTCGCTCGGACGCGGAGCAAGCCAAGTGGACTCTCCAGGTGGATAACGGTCGCCTCCCCGTGGTACTCTAGCGAGATCACCCTTGCTGGAAGGACGTTGTCACCTCTTTCATCCAGTTGCAGATGCTCCTCCTTGATAAACAGGGCGACGCGGTCACCCACAGCCACCGGTGTGCGACAACCGGGAACGACGAATGTGACATCGCCCGCCCGCACCCGGACGGTTTCTTGCTCGACAGCTACCACTTCTCCCTCCAAGCGGTTTGTACGGCCGATAAATGAAGCCACAAACTCGGTTTGCGGGTGCTCGTAGATCTCCTGTGGGGTTCCGATCTGCTCGTTTCTCCCCGCATTCATTACCACGATCCGATCGGAGATCGCCAGAGCCTCCTCCTGATCGTGGGTGACGTAGATTGTGGATAGGGTAAGCTCCCGCTGGATACGGTGAACCTGTGTCCGTAGCGACTCACGCAGCTTGGCGTCGAGGGCAGAGAGCGGTTCGTCAAGCAGGAGAATACGNNNGGCTGTGGCGCGAGGGCGCGTGCCAGGGCGACCCGTTGACGTTGTCCTGCAGAGAGTTCTGTTGGGCTCCGCCTCTCCAAACCGGCTAAACCCACCATCTCCAATAGCTCATGCACTCGCGCTCTCTTGTCAATTCCACGACGGAAACGCAACCCATAGACAACGTTTTGTTTTACACTCATGTGGGGGAACAAGGCATAGCTCTGGAAAACCATCCCTACACGGCGTTTCTCCGGCGGGTCTGAAAGGACGCTCCTGCGGTCAAAGAGAATATCACCGGCATCTGGTTGTTCGAACCCCGCAATTAACCTTAGCGTCGTCGTCTTTCCGCAACCGGAGGGGCCAAGCAGGGTCAGAAACTCTCCCGGAGAAGCGGTGAAGGAGATCTCTTTCACCGCTACTGTCTCGCTGAACCTTTTGGTCACTCCGGCGAGTTTTACCTGGACCATCGTGTTCCTCCAAAGAGCCTCTCCCCAAACCGCTCGATGATGATGAAGGCTCCGGCGGTTACCAAGATCAATAAGGAGCTCATCGCACTCGCTCCGCCGAAGGACCTTGCCGCGCGAAGGTCGTTGACCACCAGGGGCATCGTCTTTAGCCCTGGCTGGGCAAGCATGATCGTCGCGCTCATTTCCCCGAGCGAGATGGCAAAGGCAAAGACCGCCCCTACCAATAGTCCCCGGCGGATCAGGGGCAACTCTATGTCGCGGAACGCTTGCAATCTGGTTGCTCCGAGGCTCCGTGCGGCCTCGACCAAACTCTGCTTCAACCCCTCAAGAATGGGCACGACAGCGCGGATGACGAAGGGATAGGCCAATATGGAGTGGGCTAAGACAATGGCAAACCATCCACTCCCAAGCTCAAGCGGCGGGCGAAGAAAAGCTGAAAGCAGTGCTGCCCCCAGGGCCACTGAGGAGACTCCTAGCGAGGTCATCACCAAGGTATCGAATAAGCGCCGCCCGCGAAAGCGGTATCGCGCGATGACAAAGGCAATCGGCAGCCCTACTAAGCTTGCGAGTGCCATCGCCGATAAGCCTAGCTGGAGACTGTTGACCACCGAACGTAGAGGTGCTGCCCCGATTAGTGCCTCATATTGTGACTGGAAGATATAGGAATACCAATGAAGCGTGAAGACCGTCCGCCCCGCCCATTCACGGGTGAAGGAGTCGTAGAAGACACTCGCCATCGGCCCGAGGAAGAGAAGGCCGCTTATTCCGACGAAGAGCCACACGATACCCTTTCCCAAAGTGAATCGGCGGAGGAGTGGGACTGTTGAGCGGCTATAGCTTACTTCCACCTCACGGGTGAAACGTCCTTCAAGCAGGATGTAACCGTATGTGAAGAGCAAAGACAGCGCAATTTGGATGATCGCTAGCGCCGCACCAAGCTTGTGTTGGTAGAGGACGATGAACTGGGTGTAGATCTCAACCTCGATGGTGGAAAACCTTGCTCCGCCCAGTGCAAGGACGATGGGGAAGCTCAAGAAGCAGAAGATGAACGCAAGTGCCGCGCCGGTCATCAAGCCCGGCAAGAGCAGCGGGAGAGTCACCTCGAAGAATCGCCGTATCCTCCCCGCGCCAAGGGCTTGGGCGCTTTCCTCGTAGGCTGGGTTAAGCCGCTCCCACTGGGCGTGGACCATCCTCGTGATGATCGGGGCATTATAGAAGGCATGGGCAAGGACGATCCCCTTGAGGGAGTAAAGAAGCCTAAGCGGCGGGCCCTTAAGGCCGAAAAGTCCCATCAACAACTGGTTGAGGTGGCCATTGTTTCCGAAGAAGAGGATGAACCCAACTGCAACGGTGATTGAGGGGAGGACAAAGGGAACGATGGTGAGCGAGCGCAAGGTCTCCTTCAAAGGGAAGTCGTAGCGGGTGAAGATATACGCCCAGGGAAGACCGATGATTATTGCCAGAAGAGTGCTTAACAAGGCCTGCTCAGCCGTGAAGAGGATCACATGGCGAAAGTAAGGCTCAGCGAAGACCTCCCCGATGTACTTAAAGGTGAGATGCCCCTCCTGTACTACCCCCTCCTGGAAGAGACGCAGGAGAGGGTAATAGAAGATGAGGGCTAAGAAGACCAGTGGAACGGCGATGAGCGCCGCGCGGCCAAAGCCTTTGATCCTAGCCTCCCACGATGATTCCGGCCCACTCCAGCAGCCAGCGGTCGAGGTTCTCCCCTATCCGTTCTGCGGGTACCATTACCGGATCAGGTGGGAATACCGCGTTCTGGTAGAAGAGGACCGGTAGCAAGGTCTTCCGATTGGCGGGGAACATCCATTCCGTAGTGGAAATCCTCTCTTGGACCTCGGGTGAGAGGACGAAGTCCAAGAGCTCCTTACATAGCCCCTGCTGCTTTGTCCCTTTGACGATTCCCATGAGGTAGATACTGCGATAGCCCTGGCTGTTCAGCAGCATGACCTTGTAGCGGGCGCTTCCCTCTTCGATTACCGAATAAGCTGTATCTGTCGAGAAACTGACCACGATTGGCGCCTCGCGAGCGAGGAAGAGGTCATAGGCTGCACTCCAGCCCTGTGTGATGGTGAGGACGTTCGGTAAAAGCTTGCGCCAATAATCAAGATAGCCTGGGTCGCCGTATTGATGGATCGTCCACAGTAGGAAAGCAAGGCCCACCGAGGAGGTCCGGGGATCCTCTAAGATCAACATCTTCTTGTATTTTGGGTCAAGCAATTGCTCGAAGGTCAGTGGAACATCTTCAACTGCCAGTACCTGACTATCATAGACAAGTGTGACATAGCTATGTTCGTAGGGGATCAACGAATTCGTGGGGTCGATCAAGAGGTCCTCTCGCACCGAGGCGAGGTTGGGAATATCCTCTCCTGTTAAGGGTACGAAAAGGTCTTCACCCCGGGCCATGGAGAGATCCACTGATCCAACTCCGACAAATACGTCCGCGCCGGGTCTCCCCGCTTCTCGCTCAGTTAGTAGCTTGGTTAACATCATTCGCGCGTCCCCGGTAGCGACGAACTGCACGTCCACATCGTGTTTCTTCTCGAACGCCTCCTCGATGAACGGTGCCGCCCCCCAGGAGGCAAAGCTACTGTAGGTGTAGACAACAAGCTTTTCCGTACCCACGCCGATCACTCCGATCGCCATCAGGGCGATCAGACTCAGTAGCAGAGATCTTTTTTGCATCTTGATCATCTCCTTTTTAGTGTTCGTATCCTCGGTCGGGGAGCTTGCTGCCGTCGAGGAGAACCCCTCCCTTGGTGACCTTACCGATTACGCTGTAACACACCTCTTTATCGATGGCGGAAATTAAGCGCTCAGGGAGGGTGAATAGAAGCTCGTAGTCCTCTCCACCGAAGAGCAGCGCTTCGGAGCGCTCCGTCGGCGCAAGGACCTCATGCAGATCAAAGATCACAGGGAAACCAGCCTCCTTGATCGAGCAGCCGACCTTGCTCTCGTGTGCAAGCAAGTGAAGCGAATGGGCCAGGCCATCGGAGATATCGATCATGCTCGTGGCGAGTCCTGCGAGCTTGCATCCCCAAGCGATTCGGGGTGAGAAACAAAACAGGGTGTTTGCCCGCTTGAGACTCCCTGCAGCGAACAGATGTAGCGCGGCTTGGGTGCGACCAAGTTCGCCTGTGACACACACAAGATCGCCTAGTTGTGCGCCTTTTCGGAGCACTGGTTGTGTGGCTTCGCCGATTCCCATACTCACCAGGGTCAGCTCCTGATGTCGGTCAAGATCTCCCCCTACGAGGAGAGTT